>NZ_JAMPSW010000076.1:0-20125 GCF_028484855.1 Providencia sp. PROV033
CTTTTTCCCTATTTGTGGTGGTATTAATTTTGGTATAAGAAATAAAACGGTCAACAATATTCATTATTCTCATTCTCCAGCATCATTATGATGCATTATTTTTATACTTTTGTTCTTTCAACGAAGGTAAAGCCCCTTCATTGCTATATTCTTTTATCATGAATTATGAGGAAATAAATATCTGACCAGTTATTTTTTTTGATTGAAGACACAGAGTGATTAAAAAAGATGAATAAGAGTAGCAATGTTTTCTAATTTAACTAGAATATGCACACACTAAGTAAGGTGTTATTATTTAATTTATCTGATTGATATACATTGGTTATTTCAGATGTCTTACCGCGAATTATATTTAATGCTAGATATTCATCTTTCTTAACGTAAATTGATATTTAACGAAGGTAATGAAAAATTAAATTTCAGTCATATTATTATCGTAATATCATTAGATATTAAAAAATTATTAAAATAAATTTTAAATATTATTGGTTTTTTAACTTCATCTCTATTTTTAATTGTTACTCGAGTTTTTGTAATCGATTTAATATTATAATTTAAAAAATTAAACATGTCGTTCTATGAGTTCCATTTGATGGGAAATATTCCGGAAAATATTTCCCATCGATAAAACATAAATTAACGTCCTAAATAACCATCCCAGTCTTTCCAAACGGGCTGTAATCCAGCCTGAACTAAGGCATGTGCGACTTGAGCTGCACTGCGATTATCATTTGGTGAAAATTGTTCTAACTCGGTTTTTGAATCTGCATAGCCCCCTGGTTGCGTTTTTGATCCAGCACTGACGTTGTTAATTGCCAGTGGTACCACATGATCACGAAAATAAGGGGATTCGCGGGTAGAGAGAGAAAGCTCTACTGTCGGTGCGAGTAAACGAAACGCACAGATCAGCTGAACTAGCTCGGCATCTCCCATTAACGAAGCGGGTTCAATTCCCCCAGCGCAAGGGCGTAAACGCGGAAATGAAATAGAATATCGGCTTTGCCAATAGTGTTGTTGCATATACAGCAGATGCTCTGCCAGCATATAGCAATCTGTTCGCCAACTACTGGAAAGTCCGATTAATGCGCCTAATCCAATCTTATCGACACCCGCTTGTCCAAGACGTTCAGGTGTGGCTAACCGCCAGTGAAAGTCCTGCTTTTTACCTTTCAAATGGTGAAGCTGATAAGTGGCTTCATGGTAGGTTTCTTGGTACACCATGACCCCATCTAACCCAAGGGTTTTTAGCTCGCGATATTCTTCAGTGCCCAAAGGTTGAACTTCCATCATCAACGAGCTGAAATAAGGACGAATTACGGGGAGATAACGGCGAAAATAGTCCATACCCACTTTGGTTTGGTGTTCACCAGTTACCAGCAACAAACTGTCAAAGCCAATTTGGCGAATGGTTTCACATTCACTGATGATTTCGGCTTCATCAAGGGTTTTACGTTTAATACGGTTACTCATTGAGAACCCGCAATACGTGCAGTCATTTGCGCACAGATTGGAAAGGTACAGTGGGACATAAAAACCGACCGCATGACCAAACCGTTGGCGAGTAAGGCGTTGGGCTTTTTGAGCCATCGGCTCGATATAATGTCGCGCTGCGGGCGAAAGTAGCGCCATAAAATCATCGAGGGTCAAAGTATCACGTTGCAGCGCCTGTTCTACATCCGCAGCTGTTTTTCCATTAATCCGTAATGTGAGGTCATCCCAATCCAGCTGTTCCCAACGTTCACGGAAACTTCTGTCCATTACAGTGCCTCCAAAAATTGCGTTAGTGGGCTGGAAGCCTCAGCGTGTTGTTTCTGAGCGGCAAGTCCACTTTGGCGTGCGAGTTGTGCCGCTTCAATCGCCATTTTAAATGCTTGAGCCATTAGCTTAGGCTGCTTGGCAACGGCGATGGCGGTATTCACTAGCACGGCATCTGCCCCCATTTCTATGGCTTCGGCAGCGTGGCTTGGTGCACCAATACCAGCATCTACAACAACAGGGACGTTAGCTTGCTCGATAATAATCTGGAGCATCTCTTTCGTTACCAAGCCTTTATTGGTGCCAATTGGCGCGCCGAGAGGCATCACTGCTGCACAACCCACTTCTTCTAGCCGTTTGCATAAAACAGGGTCAGCACTGCAATAAGGTAATACCACAAAGCCTTCTTTGACTAACTGCTCTGCAGCTAGCAATGTTTCAACCGGGTCAGGAAGCAAATAGCGCATATCGGGATGAATTTCTAATTTAACCCAATGGGTGCCAAGTGCTTCACGGGCAAGACGCGCGGCGAAGATAGCTTCTTGGGCATTTTTTGCACCTGATGTATTGGGAAGTAACTTAACGCCAAGTTCTTGAAGTGGTTGTAAAATCCCGTCATCTTGCCCACGTAAATTGACGCGTTTCATCGCCATGGTCACCAGCTGGCTACCAGAGGCTTGAATGGCTTGCTGCATTAAGGCTGGCGTAGCAAATTTACCGGTTCCAGTGAATAAACGTGATTGAAATGTGACATCAGCAATTTTTAACATTATTAACCCCCTGCGATGGCTTGAAACAGCAGAATGTTGTCTTGTTCATTAACAAAATGGCTTTCCCACTGGCTTTTGGGAATGATGACTTGATTGATCGCCAGTGCAGAGCCTGATGGATTTTGTTCGAGCTGAGTGAGCAGCTGGTGGAGGGTAATAGGACCTTCTACCTCCATCGGCTGGTCATTGATTATGATATGCATGTGACCTCTTGGCAGACAGGGCACTGTTTTGACGGTGTCAGTTGCAAGGTATTCCATTGCTGCTGTTTTCCATCAAACAGGCGCAATTTTCCACTTAATGGGGACGGTAACCCCACCAGCAATTTGATAGCTTCTAAGGCTTGTAAGGTACCCATCACGCCAACAACGGGACCTAAAACACCCGCGGTACGGCAGTTGCGTTGCGGTTCTTCTTGGTCGGGATACAAACATGCATAACAACCGAATTGAAATGGGGGCTCAAGTACCATTAGTTGTCCGCCAAAACCCACAGCGCTGCCGCTGACTAATGGTGTATTGCTGGCAACACAGGCAGCATTGACCGCATGGCGAGTCGCCATGTTATCGCAGCAGTCGAGAACCAGATTCACCTGTTCCACCAGCGGGAATAAGCTATCAATATCTAATTTCTGTTGGAAAATACGCGTTTTGGTATGAGGATTGAGCTGCTTTAAGCGGGCAGCGGCTAGCTGTGCCTTGGATTGGTTAATATCCTGCGTATTGTAGAGGACTTGGCGCTGTAAGTTAGAAATATGCAAATCATCATGATCGGCTATCCATAATTCACCCACACCCGCACCGGCTAAATACAGGCTTGCAGGGGAACCCAGCCCGCCTAAGCCAACAATCAACACTTTACTATCTTTGAGTTTTTGTTGCCCTTCAGGGCTGACGTCCTCAAGGAGTAACTGGCGACTATAACGCATAAATTCGTGATCATTGAGCATGGTCGTTATCCTTTAAGCGAGAAGCTGGTTCAATCAAATCAAGAAGCGTTTGAGTGGCAGCTTGCCAATCTTCTGCTTGGGTTATCGCGCTAACAACAGCGATGCTACCTACGCCCGTGTCGAGTACGGCTGGCACTCGCTCAATAGAAATTCCACCGATTGCCACCGTCGGAAATTCGGGTGTCGCGATAACCATCCGTTTTAGTGCTTCTAAACCTTGTGGTGTGGATGGCATCTGCTTGGTTTGGGTGGGAAAAATATGTCCAAGTGCGATATATGATGGACGAATGGATTTGGCGATCGCGACCTCATCGGGATCGTGGGTGGAGATCCCCAGCCGTAACCCCGCTTGATGAATGGCGATAAGGTCGGTTGTGTCCAGATCTTCTTGTCCCAAATGTACGCCATATGCCCCTAACTCTACGGCTAAACGCCAATAGTCATTAATAAATAATCGGGCATTATGTTGCTTGCCAAGTGCAATCGCGCGCTGAATTTGCTCATGAACTTCGCTATCTTGTTTGTCTTTGATTCGTAATTGCAAGGTGGAAACACCTGCATTTAGCAGGCGTTCAATCCATTCAACCGAATCCACGACAGGGTACAGACCAAGGCGATGCTCAGTCTGTGGAAATGGACTCTTCGGTAATTTAAGCGTTTTGTTCATCACTCACGACCTCAGTAATCTCAGCCCCATGATAGAGCTCACTTCCGTGGGCGCGAAAAGCTTCAGACATCTGCTCCATTCCCGCTTCTTTTTGTGCCGCATAGTCACGAACTTCTTGGGAAATTTTCATTGAGCAGAATTTTGGTCCACACATTGAGCAGAAGTGAGCTATTTTCCCAGAAGCTTGCGGTAGGGTTTCATCGTGATATTTACGCGCCGTTTCTGGGTCAAGAGCAAGATTAAATTGGTCTTCCCAACGGAACTCAAAACGCGCTTTGGACATTGCGTTATCACGAATTTGCGCACCTGGATGACCTTTTGCTAAATCAGCTGCATGGGCGGCAATTTTGTAGGTAATCAGCCCTTGTTTGACGTCTTCTTTGTTCGGTAAACCAAGGTGCTCTTTGGGGGTGACATAGCACAACATTGCACAGCCAAACCAACCAATCATGGCGGCACCAATACCGGAAGTGAAATGATCATAACCCGGCGCAATATCCGTCGTTAGAGGACCTAATGTATAGAATGGCGCTTCATGGCAGTGCTCTAATTCTTCGGTCATATTGCGACGGATCATTTGCATTGGTACATGCCCAGGACCTTCAATCATCACCTGTACATCATATTCCCATGCGATCTTGGTCAGTTCGCCTAAGGTATGTAATTCTGAGAATTGGGCTTCGTCGTTAGCATCTTGCACAGACCCCGGACGCAGCCCATCCCCTAATGAGAGTGAAACATCATAGGCGGCGCAAATTTCGCAAATTTCACGGAAATGTTCATACAGGAAGTTTTCCTGATGGTGGGATAAACACCATTTCGCCATGATAGAACCGCCACGGGAAACAATGCCCGTCAGACGTTTAGCTGTCATTGGTACATAGCGCAGTAATACGCCAGCATGGATAGTAAAGTAATCAACGCCTTGTTCTGCTTGTTCTAACAGCGTATCGCGGAACATTTCCCAAGTGAGGTTTTCGGCAACGCCATTCACTTTTTCCAGAGCTTGATAGATAGGCACTGTACCGATTGGCACTGGACTATTACGCAAAATCCACTCGCGGGTTTCATGTATATAGCGACCTGTCGATAAGTCCATAACAGTGTCTGCGCCCCAGCGCGTGGACCAAATCAGTTTTTCTACCTCTTCTTCGATAGATGAAGTCACCGAAGAGTTACCGATATTAGCGTTAACTTTCACTAAGAAATTACGCCCAATAATCATCGGCTCAGATTCAGGATGGTTAATATTGGCAGGGATAATTGCGCGACCCGCAGCGACCTCTTGGCGTACAAACTCAGGTGTAATATTGTCTGGTAAAATAGCCCCAAAACTTTGCCCCGGGTGTTGTTGGCGCAATACTTTGCTGCGAATACGCTCACGCCCCATATTTTCACGAATAGCGATAAATTCCATTTCTGGAGTCACTATGCCTTGGCGCGCATAGTGTAGCTGAGTGACGCATTTTCCGGTTTGGGCTTTCAGCGGTGCAGGGCGATTATTAAAACGCAGGTGGTCTAAGCCCGCATCCGCTAAGCGCTGCTGGGTAAAGTCCGAGCTGAGATTCTCAACAGCAACGGTATCGGCGCGTTCATGGATCCACGGCGCACGGATTTTTTTCAACCCCTTATGCACATTGAGTTCAGAAGCGGGATCGCCGTAAGGACCTGAAGTGTCATACACAGGAACGGCTTCATTATCTTCAAATTTGGGATTCTCTTTATCACCGCCGATGAGTGTTGGAGAGAGCTGAATTTCGCGCATAGGCACTTGGATATCGTCCCGTGAGCCTAGGAGATAAATACGTTTGGAGTTAGGGAATGAAACGCCGGAAATGGTATTGATAAAGTCTTCCGCGGCATCACGTTGCGCTTTTCGGGTACGTGCTGGCGCAGCTTTAGGTGAAATATCGGTACTCGGTATAACAGAATTATTCGTATTATTGGACATAGCAATTTCCTGACATCGTCACAGGCTATACGGCGTAGTGCGCCAATAGCGGGTTTATCGAAAGAAAGTTGCTTGTCTGGAGTTCGGAGGAGTAATGGTGTGGCGTTGCAACGAAATATCCACCAAGGGCGGGGAAGATCGTGCGAGAAGATTACTCTTGTTCCCTTCGCGGGTATTAACCCGATCAGGTTCCGCGGATCCCGAATTAACGGTCTCAGCCTGATGCAAATGCATACTAGGCACTCCGACAAGAGTTAATCAGTATAGAGAGCTTCCTGTGATTCTCAAGCATTTTCCTCGTCATTCTTCGCGCGATAGGTGCGTTGGCTTCACTAAGCTACCCTAGTCACATACTTGTGTATGCTCCTAGGGATATCTTAGTTTGCCGCCTTCCTCTAGCACGAATAATTTAGAGGAACCTTTGAAAGGCAGTTAGTTAAAAACCTAAAAATCCAAAACCTAGAAATTAAGAGTTAAAAGTTAAAACTAGGTTGGTTAAATAGGGGTTTTATAAACTCCACGAATATTGCGGCCAGTGGTTTTCATTGGCGGCTTGGAGAAGGCGTGAGTCGCCGTTGATGATGAACGTCTCATCGGCAAAATAGCACATTGGTAAATCATTGGCGGAATCGGTGTAGAAATAAATATACGCATCGGTGATTGGCTGGTGGGAGATCCACTGTGTTAAACGCTTAACTTTACCTTCTTTAAAGGTCGGAATACCGTCAACTTCGGCCGTGTAGCAGCCATTTGAACGCTTAATATCGATTCCCATGGAGACGTCAGCTCCAAGACGATCAGCGATTTTGTTCACAATAAACGACACGGTTGCCGAGATCACAATGATCGGGATCCCTTGCGATCGGTATGATGTGATCGTACTTAAGGCGGTTGGGTAAACACGTGGAAGGATAATCGTCTCAACAAAATCCTCTAGCCATTCATCGACTAGCTCTATCTTGATGCCTTCGAGAGTCTGCAAATTAGACTTTAAGTAAGTCACCATATCCAAATTGCCGGCGTTGTACAGTTCCATCATCTCTTTATCGGCTTCGACGAAACGCGGGTCTGTGATGATTTTTTTATCCCACAAATATTGTGTCCACAGCACGCTGCTGTCTCCGCGAATAAGCGTATCGTCTAAATCAAAAATGGCTAATTTGGTTTGTGTAGACTGGTTTGGCATGAGGTTCCTTTCAATGGCTCACTTATTGCAAATTAACTTAGCGCTCGAATTTCATTTTTATTAAACATTAACTCAAGGTGCGTGCCCGGTTCAAACAAACGTTCAGAAGAGCGATTAAGAAGATCTACCGTCATATCGCCAGCAGGGGTATTGACGCTGTAGCGAATGATATTTCCGAGCAGTTGGTGGTCAAGGATCACTGCATCTACAGGTGCAGAAATATGGCTACCATACTGTCTTCCCGTTTCACGAACATAAATAGATTCTGGGCGAATGGCGAGAGTTCCTTGTAAATTGACACCTAGCATCCCATTGGCTTTCTCGGCATCGACTAAATTGTAATGTCCCATAAAGCGTGCGACAAACTCAGTGGCAGGTTGAGTATAGATGTTTTCAGCGGTATCGCTTTGAATAATTGCGCCTTTATTCATTAAAAAAATGCGGTCAGACATAATCATCGCTTCATCTTGATCGTGAGTGACGAAAATGGTCGTGAGCCCGAGTTCGCGCTGGATCTCACGAATTTGTTGGCGCAGGTGTTTGCGAATACGGGCATCAAGCGCCGATAACGGTTCGTCGAGAAGCAAAATTTGCGGTTTCATCACCAGTGCGCGCGCAAGTGCGACACGTTGGCGCTGACCTCCCGAAAGTTGATGCGGGTATTGGTTCTCTTTGCCTTGTAGCTCAACCATATCAATCACTTCGCAAACCGCTTTGTTGCGTTCAGTCGCAGACACTTTTCGCATCTTTAATCCAAAGGCAATATTCTCTGCGACGGTCATGTTTGGGAATAAGGCATAGCTTTGAAATACCATACCCACCCCACGCTGTTGAGCGGGCTGGTGAGTGATATTTTGGCGGTTAATATAGAGTTCCCCGCTATCGGGTTGCTCCAGCCCCGCAATACAACGGAGTAAGGTGGATTTTCCGCAGCCACTTGGCCCCAATAGCGTAATAAATTCCCCTTGTTCAATCGTAAACTGGATATCGGAGAATACTTGGTTCTGACCAAAGGATTTTGTTAGGTTTTCGGCAATAACGTAGCTCATCGTTCATTTCCCTCACGATTCAAGCGCGTTGCTAACCACGTGAGCAACAACGTAAATAGGAAGTAGGACATCACCAATGCCGAGGTAAAGTGTCCGCTGGTTTGGCGCATATTGAAGAGATAGATCTGCAAGGTTTCGAAACGGGTTCCCACTAGAATATTAGCAAACACGAATTCGCCCATTAAAAATGAAAAAGAAATTAGCAAAGACACCAATAACCCTTTACGGATATTTGGGAGCACTATCATTAAAAAGGCTTTAAACGTGCTGGCGCCGAGTAAATGGGCGGCATCCATTAAGTCATGCAGGTTGATCCCTTGGAAACTATTGGCGAGTGCGCGGTACATAAATGGCAATGTGATAGTGAAGTAAGTACCAATTAGAATCCACGGCGTACCGACCAACATAAATGGCTCATCGGCAAAAATTTGCAGTAAGCCGACGGAAGAGACAACGGGCGGTATCGCAAAAGGAAGAATGATTAATAAATCCATCAACCCTTTGAGTTTTGGAAAGCGGTAAAACACGGCGAAAGTCATCGGTAAAATGACCAGTACGCTGATCAGTAATGTGCCAAAGCAGATCAAGAGCGATCGTCCAAATGCCATTAAAAAGCGCGGATCTTGCCACAGTTGCAGATACCATTTGATGGAAAGGGCATCAGGCATAATCGTCGCGCCCCATGAGCTCGAAATGGAGTAAATAAAAGTGGCGATAATTGGCAGCGCAAGAATAGCGGCAACAGTGCCGAGCACCATTTTATGAAACAGTAAGCTCGGTGCTTTTGGGCTACGAATATTAGGATTTAGCATGGTAGCTCCGCTTTAATAGCCAGTGGTGGATGGCGGTGATAAACCCGAGGATCGCAATCAGCACAACGGACAGTGCAGCTGCCATATTGGGTTCTAAGAATAGGTCGCCAGAGACAAGACTGGCAATGCGGATAGTCACTAAGTTGTAGTTTCCACTGGTCAATGCATAAGTGCTGGCATAGGCGCCAACCGCATTGGCCACTAAGATAATAAACGTGCCTAGCAAGGCAGGGGAAATCACCGGAATACCTACTTTCAGCCAATAAGTGAGCTTGCTTGCCCCCATGGTCTTAGCCGCATCTTCCCATTCAGGTTTTAAGGCATCAAATGCAGGGTAAAGTAGTAAAATTCCCAGCGGGATTTGGAAATAGATATACAGGAGCATCAAGCCGCTGGCGCTGTAGATATTAAAATCATCAATCCATCCCCACGCTTTAAGCTGTAAGGTAATTGCGCCGTTAAAACCTAAAATAATGATAAACGCGAAGGCTAATGGGACACCGCTAAAATTGCTCGCCATGGTGGTAAACGAAATCATAAAATTGCGCACTTTGCCCTGCATTTTATAAATAGAGAATGCAGTAACACAGGCAATAAGCAGACCAACAACACTACAAATTAGTGATAACCATAAGGTGTTTTGAAACGCTTGTAGATAGAAATCGTTGGTGAAGATTTCAACGTAATTTTCAAAAGACCACGCTTCTTCATAGACAAAACTGTTGAATAACACCCAAATCATGGGGGCAATCTGAAACAGGCAAAATAAGATAATAAACGGCACAATTAATAGTGCTGCACGCCAGTGAAAACGCACATTGGGCTTATTTAACATCGCTAGGCTTCCCCTGTGTTGATGGGGGGGATCACTTGCTGGAATATCTGCCATTAGCGACCTCCTGCCAGTAAATCATCACAGACAGTTTTGTTTGAGAAAGGTACACCAAGTAACTGGCAAACCGTGCCACAAATCGCGGTTTGTTCTATGAGCACATCGGGTTGGTGAGAAAAGGCATTCCCGATAATTAGCAGCGGTACCGTGCACTCTTCCGGTAAGATTCCCCCGTGGCTACGGTCATTATTCATCCCGTGGTCACTGGTGATGATGATTTGGTAGCCTTGCGCGATCCACATTGGTAGATAGCGGGATAAATAAATATCTGCTTTACGGGCGGCGTTGCGGTATTGCGGAGAATCGAATCCAAATTTATGACCCGCATCATCAATATTCATCGGGTGGATCAGCAAAAAATCGGGGTCATGCTGGGTACGTAGGTATTCAGCGTCCATAAAGAGATGGTCATCAGGGTAATGGTCTGCTTGGTAAAAGCATCCATGCTGAATAGGAAGCTGTTTATCATGGGTAAATCGGTCACGATTCGCATCAAAAGGTGCGCGGTTATACAATTCACTGACCCAATAATAGGCAGCGGCAGCGGTGGTTTTACCTGCTTGGTGAGCCAGTGAAAAGATGCTCTCGAAGTGAGAAAGTCGCACCACATCGTTGTTGACGATGCCACTTTGAACGGGGGCGATCCCCGTCAAAATACATTCGTACAGTGGGCGCGACATAGACGGGAGTTCACACTCCATTTTATAAAGTGTTGCACTGTCGGCTTTGATAAGACCATTGAGATAGCCCATACATTGATGGGCTACTGAATAACTTAAACCGTCAAGAACAACAAGTATGACTTTTTCAGACATCAGACTGTGGTTCCTAATCGCAATTATTGTTGGTGAATTAACACTTGTTGCTGCCACATTTTCGGTAAATTACGCGATGACTTTTCCCAACCTTCGGCATCTTTGATCGGATGAACATTTTTATACTGTTCTTCTGGAAGTAATTTAGCTTGGATTTCTGCTGGCAATGTTAGGTGTTGAGCACGAATAGGGCGCGCATAACCTTCTGCAAGATTGATTTGCCCTTTATCACTAAAAATAAATTCGCGAGCTAATTTTGCAGCATTCGGATTTTTGGCGAATTTGTTGATGATGGTGGTGTAACCGGAGATCACGCTACCGTCAGATGGGATGACGACAATAAATCGGTCGCGGTTGATTTGGTCACGATAGTTCAGGGCATTAAAGTCCCATAAAATACCGACTTCAACTTCACCTTTTTCAATATTGGCAACGGTTGGGTCATTCACAGATAAACGTTTTTGTTTGGCGAGCTCACCGAAAAATTCAATAGCAGGCTTCAGATTATTTTCATCGCCGCCACGAGCAAATGCCGCCGCTAAAACCGCATTATTGGCTTGTGCGGCAATACCGACATCCCCTACGGTAACTTTATATTTACCTTTGAGTAAGTCATCCCAGCTTTTTGGTGTGTCTTTAACTAAGTCTTTATTGATCATGAACGCGATAGTACCGGTATAAGCCAGCGCTCAATGACCATCTTTATCTTTTGCCCAGTCCGGCACTTGTGACCAAGTGGTCGGTTTGTACGGCTGAGTCACGCCTTTTTGTACGGCAACCGGTCCAAAGGACGCACCCACGTCACCGATATCCGCTGTGGCATTATTTTTCTCAGCGGCAAACTTTGCGATTTCTTGCGCGGAGCTCATGTCCGTATCTTGATGTTTTAAACCATATTGAGCCGATAAATCTTGCCATGTGCCTTTCCAGTTTGCCCATGTGTCAGGCATCCCAACGCTATAAACTTGACCTTCTTTTTTTGCAGCTTCGATAAGTTTGGTTAAATCACTGTCAGCGGCAAAAGCCATTTGAGAGGCGCTGAGTGACAGTAAAATTGCAGGTACAATAGCTTTCATTTTGTTTCTCTCTCTATAAGAGTCGCCGTATTGGTTAATTGGCATGCTAATTATTCAAGATGACAATGAATTGACGGTTGTGTGACACTTTTTAGACGTAGTGACTTTAAAATGTCTAAAAAGTGTCAAAATGATGAAAGGGGAGTGACGAATCAAACGGTTGTATGCCAATCTATAAAACAAGCGTATCTTTAACCGCAATAAAAAGTGTTGAAATAGAGAACCATAATGAATAAACACACATTAGCAGGAACGGAAAGTGGCTGGTGGTTTGTCTGTTTTGCGGGTCGCCTATGGCTACCGCAAAGCGATATTCCTCGAGGCGCAGCGCAACAATTTGGATTAACCGGAAAATTAGCAACACCGATTGGCGAATGGCAAGGGGAAGTTGTTTGGTTGATTGCGGAAAAAATGCCATCAGATATGGCATCCCCTCGCGTAGTGGCTTCTCAAGATGAAGGCTTATTTCGCCTTGCTGGGCGAGGTGTACAATTAGCTGAGTTTTATCGCTCACACCGCTATTGTGGCTATTGCGGTACGGCGATGCGTCATAGTTCTACGGAGTGGGCATGTTTGTGTGACCACTGCCATGAGCGTTACTACCCGCAAATCGCACCTTGTATTATCGTCGGTATTCGTCGTGATGATCATATTTTGCTGGCACAACATCGTCGGCATTCACAAAATCCGCTGTTTACGGTGTTAGCAGGGTTTGTGGAAGTAGGGGAAACCTTAGAAGAGGCAGTGGCTCGCGAAGTGATGGAAGAGAGCCATATAAAAGTGCGGAATATTCGTTATGTCTCTTCCCAGCCATGGCCATTCCCTCATTCGTTGATGATGGGCTTTTTAGCAGACTATGATGGTGGGGATATTCAAGTGGACCCCAAAGAGTTGGTCAGCGCTAATTGGTATCACTATAACGACCTACCGTTAATCCCCCCAGGTGACACAATTGCTCGGCGATTAATTGAAGATACGGTGGTGCTATGCCGTCAATTTGATGAAGATAACCACTAATTGCGCTGGCGCTGATATTGTTTCCCTTTGCTGGTATAATATGGCGCCTTAGCCATTTGCGGCGGCCACAATAATAATGGAGTAAATAATGACTGAGTTGAAAAATGACCGCTATCTACGTGCGTTGCTACGTCAACCTGTAGATGTGACCCCAGTTTGGATGATGCGTCAAGCAGGGCGTTACCTACCAGAATATAAAGCAACTCGCGCAGAAGCTGGTGATTTTATGTCTTTATGCAAAAACACCGAGCTGGCGTGTGAAGTGACTTTACAGCCATTACGTCGTTTTCCATTAGACGCCGCAATTCTCTTTTCTGATATTTTAACTATCCCTGATGCAATGGGGCTTGGGCTCTATTTTGAAGCAGGGGAAGGTCCTCGTTTTAAGAAACCAGTAGCAAGCGCTGCGGATGTCAAAAATATTCCAGTTCCTGATCCTGAAATGGAGCTGGGTTATGTGATGGACGCCGTTCGAGCCATTCGTAAAGCGTTAAAGGGGGATGTACCTCTGATTGGTTTCTCTGGTAGCCCGTGGACATTAGCGACTTATATGGTGGAAGGCGGTAGCAGTAAAGCATTCACCAAAATTAAAAAGATGATGTATGAAGATCCAAATACGCTTCATTTACTGCTTGATAAACTCGCCGATAGCGTGATTTTGTATTTGAATGCACAGGTGCGAGCAGGTGCTCAATCTCTGATGATTTTCGATACATGGGGTGGCGTGCTGACTAAGCGCGATTATTTAGAGTTTTCCCTACGCTATATGCATAAAATTGTCGATGGCTTAATCCGTGAAAATGAAGGGCGTCGTGTTCCAGTCACACTGTTTACGAAAGGTGGCGGCCAGTGGCTAGAAGAGATGGCAGCGACAGGTTGTGATGCGTTAGGTCTTGATTGGACGACTGAAATTGCAGATGCACGCCGTCGCGTAGGTGACCAAGTTGCACTGCAAGGGAATATGGATCCTTCTATGTTATATGCGCCGCCTGCGCGTATTGAACAAGAAGTCCAGCATATCTTAGCGGGTTTTGGTCAAGGCGAAGGGCACGTATTCAACTTAGGTCATGGTATTCACCAAGATGTTGAGCCTGAACATGCAGGTGCTTTTGTGGATGCTGTTCATCGTTTATCTCGTCAGTATCATCTGTAGTTTCTAAGACACAATAGAGGTAGAGCGGAGTAGCTTTCTACCTCTATCTGAACCTCTTAATATGTGATGCATTTACTGGATCTTGTAAGTGCATCATTATCATCTATGATTAATCCTTATTAACGGTGGTCCCGTGATGGTGATTGATACTCAGCAACTACGAAAACAGCAGATTCAGTTAGCCGAAAGAGTGATTTTGCAGGATGAATTTGTTCCCCCTCATTTTATTGGTGGTGCGGATGTTGGTTTTGAGCAAGATGGCACGGTGACTCGCGCGGTGATCGTGGTGTTATCATGGCCTGATCTGCAATTAGTTGAGTATCAAATAGCTCGGGTACCTACTCAGTTACCTTATATTCCAGGGTTACTTTCGTTTCGCGAAGTGCCCGGTCTAATGGCAGCATGGGAAAAAATCCAACAAAAACCCGACTTAGTGCTGGTGGACGGTCAAGGTATTGCGCACCCACGGCGTTTTGGTGTAGCTTGCCATTTTGGATTACTTGCCAATGTACCGACAATAGGGGTAGCTAAAAGTCGTTTATGTGGTGATGATGTTGAGCTCAATGCAGAACCTGAAAGTGTCCAAATATTGAAGGTGGGTCAAGAGCAGTTAGGGTGGGTTTATCGCAGTAAAAAACGGTGCAATCCTTTATATGTTTCTCCGGGTCACAAAGTCAGTTTTATTTCCTCGTTAGAGTGGGTAAAACGGTGTATTCAGGGGTATCGATTACCGGAACCGACCCGATTTGCTGACGGAATTGCTTCTAATCGAACATTTTTTAAGCGAATGAATGAGAAAATTGGCTAATTATCAGCAAAATATGTGGCATTGGCAGATTTTCAGGTAAACTGCGAAGTATTGAGATTGATGAGTCAGAAATTATGTTAAGAAATCCTATTCATTTGAGGTTAGAGAAACTAGAAAGCTGGCAGCATGTGACCTTCATGGCATGTCTGTGCGAGAGAATGTATCCTAACTATCAAATGTTTTGCCAGCAAACTGAATTTGCTGATGTGAAGGTTTATCGTGCCATCCTTGATTTAATCTGGGAAACCTTGGTTATCAAAGATAGCAAAGTCAATTTCGACAATCAGTTAGAAAAGTTAGAAGAAATTATTCCAGTCGCCGATGACTTCGATATGTACGGTGTTTATCCCGCTATCGACGCTTGTATTGCTTTAGGTGAACTCATCCACGCTAAATTGAGTGGTGAAACCCTTGAACACGCAATCTTAGTCAGTGAAGCATCGATTCGTACTGTTGCTATGCTGGAAATGACCCAAGCAGGGCGTGAAATGACTGATGAAGAGCTAAAAGACGTGCCCGCTGTGGAAGAAGAGTGGGACATTCAGTGGGACATTTTCCGCTTATTAGCCGCTTGCGAAGAACGAGACTTAGAGTTAATTAAAGGATTAAGATCTGACCTCTGCGAAGCGGGTGTCAGCAATATCGGCATTACTGTTGCCTAAATTTTGCGTTTTTATGCGTGAAAACGTGACTTAAAGCAGTAATGCTGTGTACTAAGACTTCACATTTACCCCTACTCTGTTCTACATTTAGGGGCGAGAAGAAGTGGCTATCGGGGGCGTGTATCAGGGGCTGTCTATCTGGCATATCCGACGCACTCGATGCTTTGCAAACGATAAACACACTGTGTAAGGATAATTTATGAACAAGACTGAATTAGTTGATGCTATCGCAGAATCAGCAGATCTGACTAAAACTCAAGCTAAAGCAGCTTTAGAAGCAACTCTGAGCGCAATTTCAGATTCTCTGAAAAGCGGCGAAGCAGTACAACTGGTCGGTTTCGGTACTTTTAAAGTTAGCCACCGTGCAGCTCGTACCGGTCGTAACCCACAAACTAAAGCAGAAATCCAAATTCCTGCAACAACTGTACCAGCGTTCTCTGCCGGTAAAGCACTGAAAGACGCTGTAAAATAAGTACATTGTCTACGAGAATTACCAGAGGGGGTATGAAGTTACCCCTTTTGTTTATTCGTCAAAGGTTGCTGGTATTGGGAGCAGTCTCAATACTAAGCGCCTGTTCTTCTAATTCGCCTCGACTCCCTGAGTTTAGTGCCAGCGGATTTATTGCCGATGAAGGCGTAATCCGAATGTGGAGACTGAATGATGCGAAGAGTCAGCCGTTGGTCTTAATGGTGGTGTATAGCCCCTATAAAAGAACCGATACCTCAGTTAATTTCTTCGAATATCGTGATGGCAAATTGTGGCAGATTCGCAGCCAGGTCCTTAATCAAGGGGTCAATAACATCACTGAGCAACTGCGCTTTAGTAAAGATAATGAAATTGTGTTTATGCAGCGCGCGCAAAACAATATCAAAACGCCACTGTCTTCCGATGACATTAACCGTTGGCGTTTTGAAGCCGACCGTATCTTGGATATTAATACTGCGTTGATTGTCGGTGGTGTAGAGCTACACCAAGGACATTGGAAGCAAGGTAAAATTACCACTTGCAGCGGTGATGAACGCAAAGTGACGTTTGAGCCGTATGCCCAGAAATGGTTAGATGACAGAGCAAAAGTGTGGACGAAAGAGTTGAATCTGGCATGGTTAGAGTCACCAGAGGGAAATCAGCTTTTGATGGTGGCGGATACTAATTTTTGCAGCTGGCAGCCTTCTAAAGATTCGCTCTAATCTCACTGCTCGTCGTCTTTCGAACCACCGCTGTATTGCTACGTTCGTTTAATCTAGTCACATACTCATGTATGCTCCTAGAGATTCTCTCTCTTGCAGCTTTGCTGTGATTCGAAAGACTTAGAGCCATTGGCTGGGTGAAGGTCAAAGGCAAAAAGCAAAAAGCAAAAATTCAAAAGCAAAAAGCTGATAAAAGTTTCCTCTTATCAGCTTGTGGGTTATTTGCTTCTATTATTTGTTCTATTACTTAATACGAGCGATGGCACGGTAGCCGATATCGTTGCGATAGAAGCTGCCAGACCAATTGATAGTCTTGGCAACTTCATACGCTTTAGCTTGGGCTTTTGCGATGTCATTACCTAACGCAGTGACACACAGAACACGTCCGCCGGCAGTGACGACTTCACCTGCTTGGTTTAGCTTGGTACCTGCGTGGAACACTTTGCTATCAGCTGCTTCTGATGTTGGTAGACCCGAAATCACATCGCCATTGCGATAATCCCCTGGGTATCCACCTGCCGCAATCACGACACCGAGCGCTGGACGTTCATCCCACAGGGAATCTTTACCTGCGAGTTCACCTTTAGCACCCGCTAAACACAGAGCGACTAAATCAGATTGCAAGCGCATCATAATTGGCTGAGTTTCAGGGTCGCCAAAGCGGCAGTTAAATTCGATCACTTTCGGATTGCCAGCTTTATCAATCATCAAGCCCGCATATAAGAAACCTTGATAGCGATTACCTTCTTGATCCATCCCTTTAACAGTTGGATAAATCACTTGCTCCATCACACGCTGGTGAACTTCATCAGTGACGACGGGAGCGGGTGAATAGGCCCCCATGCCACCCGTGTTTAAACCTGTGTCACCATCACCAACGCGTTTATGATCTTGGCTAGTTGCCATTGGAATGACATTTTCACCGTCAACCATAACAATAAAGCTGGCTTCTTCACCCTCTAAGAATTCTTCAATAACGATACGATGACCAGCATCACCGAACGCGTTGCCAGCCAGCATATCATGGACGGCATCTTTAGCTTCTTGCAGCGTCATGGCGACAATCACACCTTTACCAGCAGCAAGACCGTCAGCTTTGATAACGATTGGAGCACCAACTTTATCTAAATATGCCAGAGCGGGTTCAATTTCAGTAAAGTTTTCATAGGCCGCGGTTGGGATATTGTGACGGGCTAAAAAATCCTTAGTGAACGCTTTAGAACCTTCTAATTGCGCAGCACCTTGGGTTGGACCAAAAATGGTTAAACCTGCTTGTTTGAAGGCATCAACGACACCAATCACTAAGGGAGCTTCGGGACCCACGATGGTTAAATCAACTTGCTTATCTTTGGCAAATTGCAGTAAGCCATCAATGTCAGTTGCTGAGATATCGACATTTTCCAATGCTGGCTCAAGAGCCGTACCCGCATTACCCGGTGCAACATAGACTTTGTCTGCTAATGGAGATTGAGCTGCTTTCCATGCCAAAGCGTGTTCGCGACCACCGCCACCAATAATCAGAATATTCATAGAAACCCCTAGCAATTAATGACGGAAATGACGCATGTTAGTGAAGATCATGGCGATACCGTGCTCATTTGCTGCGGCAATCACTTCATCATCACGAATAGAACCACCTGGTTGGATAACGCAAGTTACACCAACAGCGGCAGCCGCATCGATACCATCACGGAATGGGAAGAATGCATCAGATGCCATAGCACAGCCTGCAACTTCTAAACCTTCGTCAGCAGCTTTGATACCTGCAATTTTTGCGGAGTAAACACGGCTCATTTGGCCAGCGCCAATCCCGATGGTCATGTCATTTTTAGAATAAACAATCGCATTTGATTTCACGAATTTGGCGACTTTCCAACAGAATAGTGCGTCTTTTAATTCACGCTCAGTTGGCTGACGTGTTGTCACAACGCGTAAATCTTCGGCTTCTACCATACCTAAGTCACGGTCTTGAACCAATAAACCACCATTCACGCGTTTGAAATCCAAACCGGCAGCAGGTTTGCTCCATTCACCGCACACCAAAACGCGCACGTTTTGTTTTGTTGATAAAGAAGGTAGAGCATCTTCTGCAATTGAAGGCGCAATAATCACTTCAACAAACTGGCGTTCAATGATGGCTTCTGCGGTTGCTTTATCTAACTGGCGGTTAAACGCGATGATGCCACCAAATGCAGAGGTTGGGTCAGTTTTGAATGCTTTATCATAAGCGGCATGAATATTCTCGCCAATGGCAACGCCACAAGGGTTAGCGTGTTTAACGATCACGCAGGCTGGTTCATCGAACGACTTAACACATTCCAGAGCTGCGTCGGTATCCGCGATATTATTATAAGAAAGTGCTTTACCTTGAATTTGGTTAGCCGTCGCAATAGAGGCTTCTTTCGGGTTCTCTTCTATATAGAAAGCGGCATCTTGATGGCTGTTTTCGCCATAGCGCATATCTTGCTTTTTAATAAAGTTTAAATTCAAGGTACGAGGGAAGCGACCAGATGGTTGAGTTGTATCACCGTAGTATGGTGCAACGAGCTCGCCAAAATAGTTAGCAATCATGCTGTCATAAGCGGCGGTATGTTCGAAGGCTTTGATGGCTAAGTCAAAGCGTGTTGACCAGTTCAGCGAATTTTCGTGGTTATCCATCTCTTCGATAATTTTGCTGTAGTCATTACTATTAACTACGATAGCCACGTCTTTATGGTTCTTTGCTGCTGAGCGAACCATTGTTGGACCACCAATATCGATATTCTCAACCGCATCTTCTAATGTACAGTTTGGTTTTGCGACGGTTTGAGCAAATGGATAAAGGTTTACAACCACCATATCAATAGGTGCGATGTCATGTTGCTGCATGATGGCGTCATCTTTACCACGACGACCTAAGATCCCACCATGCACTTTCGGGTGCAGAGTTTTAACACGTCCATCCATCATTTCAGGAAAACCTGTGTAATCTGAAACTTCAGTGACCTTAAGGCCTTGCTCTGCTAATAATTTAGCGGTTCCACCAGTAGAAAGCAGTTCAACACCACGGTGAGAAAGCGCCTTAGCGAATTCAACAACCCCTGTTTTATCAGACACACTAAGCAGGGCACGGCGAATAGGACGAAGCTGTTGCATGAGATAGATCCCTTGGATTTGGATAAAGAAGCAATATCTATATATAAGTCACTTACAATTTCAGAGCATCAAAATAAAATCAATGCCGAATTTTCGCGCTAATTGTAGCGCAAACGTTTGCGTAATGCGCGGACTTTTTTCACTATTTTTCCGTCTGTGGATAAATCTGTGTGTAAGTGGGTATAACTAGGGGTTTTGCTGTGGAATGCAGCAGTTGAACTAAAAACCGTAAAAAATCTT
>NZ_JAMPSW010000077.1:0-18837 GCF_028484855.1 Providencia sp. PROV033
TGGAATTGATAAGATTGAGTCTGGCGAATATCTTGAATCTGATTTCAAAACGCATTAATACCGTAGCAGGCAAAAGAATGGATATTTGTCTAACAACAAATATCCATTCGTTATCATCTCGCCATTCACATTCCCATTATTAATAAATGATTATTTTATATTTACTTTTAGCAATTAAATAAAAACTATCAATTATGAATTAATTGCAAATACAAGCACTAATTTATTATTTTTATTATTACTTTATTGACTTCAATATCAATTCCAATTTATTGTAACACTCTTTTCTGGACAAGGATGTTCCCTATGAGAATATTAGTTATTGATGAGTGTTATTATACCCGACTTGGTATTACCGAATATTTATCGTCTAATAGAAAATTAAAATTTATTAGTACAGGGTGCATTGAAGAAGGTATTCAATATATAATTAATTACTCACCTAGTATTGTATTGGTAAATTTAACTTACTATTGTCACTATTCAAGTTATTGCCCAGTTTTAAAGGAACTACTAAATAGCTCTAATAGCGTTCGATTCTATATTTACATCAATGCCGCATACCCACTAACCGACAAACCTTTGTTATTGAAGGATAATTTTTTTATAATGTCAAAGAATATTATGACTCAAACATTAGATAAAGTAATTATCGATTCTGAACAAATAGAGAAAATAACCAAACTTGCTAATAATAATGATTCATCTATTTTCACCATAAAAGAACAGAGCATAATTAATAACTGGATGAATGAAACACCCAATCATATTATTTCCAGAAAATTAGGAATCAGTAACAGCACTGTTTACTCACAAAAACGGCATATCACGTCAAAAGTATTTGTTAAGAATAGGATTGAGTTATTTTTTATTTATAATGTTTTTAAATATCTTTATTAATAAAAAAGCCCTATTAAAGGGCTTTTCCTATTAGAAGTTAGAGTGATTATTTTTCGCTATTTAATAATCCATCCGCTAAACGGTGACGAGATTTGTTAAATATTTTATTACTTACTTCTCGACCTGCACGGCGAGCACGCTGCTCTTCTTCAGGTAATTTCATCTCTTCAGTACATGCATGGCTACAGCATCCTTCATATTTTTCAGCGCAACTTGGGCATTGAATAAATAATAAGTGACAGCCATCATTTTTGCAGTTTGTGTGGGTATCACACTCATCACCACATTGGTGGCAGTGTGCTAATGTATCATCAGTGATACGCTCACCCATGCGGTTATCGAACACAAAGTTTTTACCTTTGAAGCGTAATGGCAAACCTTGTTCTTTTGCTTTGCGCGCATATTCAATGATCCCACCTTCCACATGATAAACATTTGGGAAGCCGTTATGTAGCATGTAAGCACTCGCTTTTTCACAGCGAATACCACCAGTGCAATACATCACCACATTTTTATCTTTCTGATCTTGTAGCATTTCAACCGCCATTGGCAGTTGATCTCTAAACGTATCAGAAGGGATTTCTATCGCATTATCAAAGTGACCCACTTCATATTCATAGTGGTTACGCATATCGACAAAAATTGTGTTTGGGTCGTCAATCATTTCATTGACTTGTTCAGCCTTTAGATACTGCCCTGTATTCGCAGGATTAAACGTTTCATCGTCAATACCATCAGCAACAACTCGGTCACGCACTTTCATGCGTAGTACCCAAAATGATTTGCCGTCATCATCAATAGCGATATTTAGACGCAGACCATTTAAAGCTGGCTCTGTCGTATAAATAAGTTCACGCAATGCATCCACATTAGATGCAGGGACGCTAATTTGAGCGTTTATCCCTTCTTTTGCAATATAGACACGACCAAATACACTCAACGCTTTGAATTGTTGGTACCATTCATTACGAAATGCAATAGGATCTTGAATATTAAAATATTTATAAAAAGAAATAGTGGTACGTGGCTCGACTTCCGCCAACATACGTTCTTTTAGAATTTTATTTGAAACTTGGTTATGTAACACTGGCATGGTGTTCGCTTTCCTTCGTAATGCTTTGATATAAAATAAATTTCAATTACTAACCGTGAATTGCTAGTTAATTGTGAGTTATTATCCCCTTTATTATGTTAATAAAAAACCATTTATTTTTAGTGGATATTACATTTTCTATCAAATTTTTATGGTGTTGTTAAACGATAATTGCATAATTTAGCCAGTGATAAACAAATCGCCCTCAATATTCATTTATAGCGGGAACGAATTCAAAAAGCATCATACTCGATTATTGTGGATACATTTGACATGGTAGACCCACTGATTAAAACCATTGGTGAGAAAAAAAGTCAGCATGTTGATTGTATGCTTAATAAGAAAAAAGGGAGGGCTCCCCCTCCCTGGCATTTGCCGAAGTTACGATGGGTAAACCGCATCGTAGAACGCAATGTCAACTGCAAAGGCTCTTCCCTACTCCGCTATGCAGAACAGAGTAGGTCAGAAGCCCCTTACTACACTTTACTACCGTACAACTTTTAACTTATAGGCAAACTTCACCTTTAACCAAGTAATTCAATACGGGCTGGTAAACCTTGTCTCACGGAGGCACCAGAAACCCAATCAAGCCAAGTATTGGCGACCTCACGCGTCGGGTCCGCAAACCCCAAGTCATTCAAGTTAATACCTGAACCATTTGCCGCATTCATTGGCATTGGCGCACCGTCTAAATAGTGCTGTTTTGCACCCATTTCAGTGTGCCCATAGCCATGCTCAACCGCCAAAACTCCCGGCATAACCCCATCAAGCACACTAATCTGAGCCTCCGCATGACCACCCGGCGTGGTAATTTTGATCCAATCCCCGTGTTTTACCCCCATCTTCGCCGCATCATCGGGATGAATCGCAACTAAGTTTGTTGGCTTCACATGGCGTAGACGCTCGATCATCGTCGTAGAGCTGCTCATGACATGGGATTTAAAGGACATCATTTTTAATGGCCACTCTTTCTCTGGGAATACCGCATTAACATCTTCACCATTTGCCATACGTGGCGGATAGTAAGTCGGGCAACCACTAAAACGCTCACCCGTAATAGCATGACGGTTAATGGCTACGGTTGGATTCCAAATTTGTAACCCTTTCTTCCATTGTGGACCTGTCGCATCACCATCCCACGCTTTTTCATAAGGAGCAAACCGACCACCACGAGTAAAGATATACGCTACACGGCGAACTTCTTCCGGTTTCAATGTCCGAGTAATATCAGGCATGATGCGTTCCACTCCACTGATTTTGATGTCTTCCGTTGCTGCTTCTGGAACTGGTTTCTCACCCAGCCAAGCCATGTTCGCCGCGACTCGAAGATAATAATCCTCGGCGGTGTTGAGTGGATACATGTTGCCATCCATATCCGCGATGACATTATCGCCGAAGCCGGGTAATTTCAGTTCTTTTGCGACGGCAATACAGAATGCTTCCATTGAAATTGGCTGACCATCCACCGTTTTTGCAGTACGAGATTCAACAATTGGCCAACGCGCCGTACTCGCTTTCACTTGAACACCAGACCATGGGGCACTGAACCCCCAACTTTCAAAGTTATGGGTATCTGGCACAATGTAGTCCGCCAACGCCGTGGTTTCATTCATGAAAGCATCAATACCAATAATCAAAGGCAGATGTTTCGGGTCTTTCAGTTTTTCTTCCATCACCTGACGAATACCCGCAATACCATACACAGGATTAGTCATATTGGTGATCCACGCTTTCAGCGAATATGGATAACCCAATAATGCAGATGCAAGCTGCTCGGTTAACTGACCTTTTGCAAACGGATACCAAGGAGCTTTAGCTGGATACGGTTTTTCACCCGCCGCCACTCTTGCTTTGAATTCATCCGATTTTTCATAAACTTCATTACTGCGTGATAACACCACCCCTTTAGGCTTCACTTTGCCTTTATAGCCAGCGATATTGTAACGGGGGCCATCATTTTCACCGTTAAATTTGCCGCCACCTACAGACACGCCACCTTTCAGGTTTAAATTACCAATGAGAGCATTGAGCATAATCACAGCCCAAGCCGTATAGAAACCATTCCCACTCATCATACCGCCGTGAGAAATCACCGCCGCTTTTCTATCGTAAGAAGTTAAGGCTTTACCCAGTGATTCAATGGTTTTTACTGGAACTTGGCAGCGCTGGCTATATTCTTCTAGCGTCATGCGATCCGCAGCTTCTTTTAAACATTGGAAACTGGATTTTACAGTGACTTCGCTACCATCATGCAAAGTCACTTGACGAGTGACGAACAACTCCGCATTGGTCACATCATCCGCGAGCTTCAGCTCACCATTCGCATCCTGTACTAAATACGCTTTTTTCTCTTCATCCTTGCCATTTTCAGCGACTTCTGGCACCACACCCGTCAAATGGAATTCTTGTAGTAAATTACCTGCCAGCGGATGCGCATCATCGGTGATCACCAAATGGGTTGCATTCGTCCAGCTTTTTTCGCCTGCCGCTTCCATCGATTTTTCACTTGGTACGCTGAGATACGCTGCGTTATAGCGATTATTTTCAATAATCCAGCGGATCATTCCCATCACTAATGCCGCATCCGTTCCCGGCTGAACTGGCACCCAGTGACCATGATCATTCGCTAGCGTTGTGGTTAATGGTAATGCAGGAGAAACAACAACATAATTAAAAGAATCTCGCAGACGAGCACTCGCCAACTGGCGACCTTGACGTTTAAATGGGTTTCCTGATTGTGCCGGAGAGGTTCCAATAAACAGCGCAAAGCGCGTATTGTCCCAATCAGGCTTAACGTGGGCGTTTTTGTCCAAGTCATCCATCAACGCACCGGAGCCCGCACGATAGGCAAGACCACAATAAGCCCCGTGAGCACCAAAGTTTTTACTCCCAAACGCATTTTGAGCAAAGCGACGAATAAACCCATCACGACCATCATCTCCGGCATTCGTCACCAATAACTGATTCGCTTTTGGTCCTAACTTTGGTTGAGATGGATCTAATGGCGTTTCTAGGTCCCGAATAGCACGTAAACCATCCACGTGCCCTTCGCCAAATAAATCTCCACCTTCAACAACTTCTTTAATTAATTGCTCGAAGCTAATACGTTCCCATTTACCTTCACCGCGTTTACCTACACGCTTCATTGGTTCGAGAATACGTAATGGGCTGGTTAGCCCTTCCATTAACGTTGCACCACGGGCACAAGCTGTCGAACGATGCTCTAAGCCACTTTCGCCCCCCATTTTGGCAAATGCTGTCGATAACGGCATACCATAAGGGAAATGTTTTTCGTGGGATAATGGATGATAAGGGTTACCGGCGATGCGCAGCACTTCATTTTTTGCGCTATCTACACGGGCACGGATCCCACATTGGGTCCAACAACCAAAGCATTGTGTCATCGAGACAACTTGCTCCGGATTTTCCTTCCAACCACCAATCGCCGTTCCTTCAGGAATAAGTGAATTACCATTAATGCGATTCAGCGTCACTTTCCCAGAAGTGCCATCCACTAAACCATCCACAGCACGCTTGGCAACTTCACGGTAGCTTGCACCAAATAAGGCAAGACCACCGACAACTAAACCACCTTTAAGCCATTGACGTCTTGAGAATTTAGCCATGTTGCACTCTCCCCGCAAACCAGCGAACACCTTCGCGAACAATAATTGTTAATGCAATCCACAATCCAAACGTACCGACTATTGCCAGTAATCCATCATTCCCTAATGGGAAATGATATGGATTGGTAATCATGTTGTATTTTGGCACCGCTTGGACTTCCATCAGGAAAATCCAGCGTAATACCCACGCTAACGCCATAGACACTAACGCTAAAATGGTGATGTAAGGCACTGAACGAACAGCTTTTACATTGCTCACTGCCATCACAAAGGTGATAGCCCACAGCGCACAAACGCCCATCAACATCCACCAGCCCGGGCTTGCCACCTCTAATTGTTGGCGAACCGCAATACCTGATGTGGTATCACCGGAGATCCACAGGGCAAAACAGACCGCAAATAGCAACAAGCTAATCACTTGGAAACGAGCCAAACGATTTTGATATTGCGGCTCACGACGTGCGCCTAAACTCATCAGAGCAGGTAACACTTGTAGTGCACTTAAGAACATCAAGGCAGGTATCCACCAGCTAAACCAAATTGGACGAGCAACTAAAACAGACGCTTCACGACCGGTATACAGCAGTAATCCCATCGCAGACAGGGCACCTAACAGTGCAACCCAACGGGTCGCTTTATACTCTTTCTTCCAAATCAATTTGACCAATAGCGCTACAAAGTACAACCCAACAAACGTGGTAAATAGCGGTAGCAACACAGAGCCCCACCACATCCAAGACCACATTGTTGGATGTGCATAAAAGTGCCATACACGCGCGGTTTGGTGCAGGTCAGCCGTCAATGCCAATGGAGCAGTGATCCCCATCGTAATCGCAATAAAGACAGCAATCATTTCGAGGCGACCATTCTCACTGCGATTTTGCCAATGAAGATAGCAGGCATACAGCACCGCACAGGCAGCAATACCAATAAAGAAAAAGTATTGCACCGCCCAAGGAAGCCAGAAAAACTCTTGTGGCTGCGCCATAATTTCAGAAATATAGGTCACTTGTTCGCTCATCAGAACACCTCCTGCCATAATGCCGGTTGCCCTTTACCTTGCAACGGCTCCACAAACGCATCATCCAGCCCTAAATAAAACACCTGTGGCAACGTGCCACTTTCTGGTTTCAATACTTTGATTTGCGCTTCATGCTCTGTCAGCATCTTACGGATGGTGCTATTGGGATCTTTTAAATCGCCAATAATACGCGCGCCACAGACACACGATTCCACGCAAGCAGGTAATAAGCCGACTTCTAAGCGATGTGCGCAGAACGTACATTTGTCTGCAGTTTGTGTTGAGTGGTTAATAAAACGCGCATCATACGGGCAAGCTTGTACGCAGTAGGCACAACCCACACAACGTTCATTATCAATAACGACAATGCCATCTTCACGCTGGAAAGTTGCTTGCACTGGGCAAACAGGCACGCAAGGAGGGTTATCACAATGGTTACACAAGCGGGGCAATAGAACGTTAGTCAACCCATCTTCCCCTTTTAAGGAAACTTGATATTGGTTAACAGTGGTTCTAAATTGACCTTGTGGTGTTTGGTTTTCAACGGAACAGCTGACCGTACAAGATTGACACCCTACACAACGGCGTAAATCAATCAGCATTCCATAACGTTTTTCAGGGTTGCCTTCACGGCGAGTTGGGGAAAAACTCAAACCCGCCTCAGCGATTGGGATCAGCGATGCACCCGCAGTGACGGCTCCAATCTGTTGTAGGAATTTTCGTTTACTCAGATCCATAATCGGCTCCAGTATTGACATTGCTAATGCGAAAATAAAAGTTAATAATCAATCTATTATTGGTTTATCTTACGTTTGGGTAACACCGTGTTACCGATGTCTGATAACCACTAAATTCTTATTTCTCTTTAAAATCGGTGTGTTATCTTTGTGCTACTCGAATGATTCTGATGCCATAGTAAGAATAAAAGCCTTGTACCCCTATTGTGGTTTACCACATACCCGAAGGGATATTGATCTAACGCAACGAATAAACCCCAAATGTTAAAAAAATCGTCTATGCCGTTGTATCACATACTTTTAATAACCTTACTGCTATGGTGCATACCCGCGGGCGCGGCACAATGGACCATTGGTGTTCTCGCCTTACGTGGACCGAATTTCACACAGTTGCACTGGCAGCCTTTGGTCGATACGCTTAATCAGTCCATTCCGGGTGAACGCTTTATCCTAAAGCCCCTGAATCTTGAAGAAATGAAAGAGGCGATTTCCAATCGCAAAATCGATTTTTTGCTGACCAATTCTGCACAATTTATTCAGCTTGATAATCGGTACCATCTTCGCTGGTTGCTCTCTTTGCGTTCTGATGTTGAGCCGAACAGTACAACCCGCAACGTGATTGGTAGCCTTATCTTGGTACGCAGTGACAGCGATATTCACGATGCAAACCAACTCATTGGTAAAAAGGTCGGTGCCATTTCGACGGATGCCTTTGGGGGATATTTATTGGGTTATAAAGTGCTACGAGACTTGGGGTATGACGCGGAAAAAGATTTTCGAATGCAATTTTTAGGCTTTCCTGCCGACGCACTATTATACGCCTTACGGGATAAATCATTGACTGCGGCAATTGTCCCTGTTTGTTTATTAGAAAACATGGATAGCGAAGGACTGATTGATAAACACCAATTCCGACCACTGATTCAAAAAGAGAGTGCATTGCCCTGCTTAACGAGCACTGAGCTGTACCCTAACTGGTCATTTGCTGCGTTAAGTGAAGTGCCCGATAATTTGGTGGATAAAGTCACTAAGGTTTTATTATCTGGCGATGCGCCAAGCATGCGCTGGGGAGCTCCCGCATCCATCACACAAGTTGAAAACTTACTGCGCGACGTCAACCAACACCCGCAGCAAAGAGAAATTTGGCAAGATATCGTCAGTTGGACCATCCAACACCAAATTACCATTGGAATTATCGCCTTAGTTTTTGTGCTACTGGGCATTAATCACGTCTGGATTGCTTTCTTAGTTCGCCGCCGCAGCCAACAATTGGAAGTCGCGCATAACCGCTTACGACAGCAAGAAACTAACCTACAAAAAGCGCAACGACTCAATATATTAGGTGAAATGGCATCTGGATTTGCCCATGAACTAAACCAACCCCTATCGGCAATTCGTAACTATGCCCAAGGCTCCATTTTACGATTAAAAAAAGAGTCTGAAAGCCACCCGCTTCTTGGTGCGATCAGTAAGATTGATGAACAGGCTCAACGGGGTGCTGATATTATTCAAAACCTCCGTTTATGGGCAGGGAAGCCAGGGCAAGAGTCTCCTCTGACACTTCGCCAGCACTCCGTCAAACAAACCATCAATCACATTTGGCAACTGTTGCAAGTTGAGCAACACTTCCCAATGGCTCGTTTACAGCTACCTGATAGCCCTGATGTGCAACTCTTGTTGCCAGATACCCTACTCGACCAACTATTATCCAATCTGATTAGTAATAGCCTCCAAGCAGGAGCCAACACATTAACGTTTAGCTTCCACTTTGCTGAAAACCGATTTTTGCTCGTATTACAAGATGATGCTGGTGGAATGCCCGACGAACAACTCAGTCAAGGAATCACACCGTTTGCTACGACGAAACCAGAGGGATTGGGGCTAGGCTTGGTGATTTGCCAGCGATTAATTCAAAGCCAAGGTGGCGATATTCATATTGAAAATCAACGTAATGAAGATGAGAAGGATGGTCTGCGCGTTACTTTGATTTTTAATTATTCGGGATAATCAGAAATAGCGCATGTTTTGCCACACAAAAGATAACATTCCCAATAACTATATGTGACAATGCTTTCAAAACCACTTATATGAATAAGAAATAAGCTACGAGGAATGAGTTAATGCCTGTCATTCACCTTGTCGACGATGACAGCGATGTCACCGATTCCTGTCAGTTTTTACTTGAAACGCTAGGTTATAGCGTCACTGTCTGGAACGACAGTGAACAGTTTGTTCAACAAGCTCCTTTACATGAAGAAGGTGTGGTATTGCTGGATATGCGGATGCCAAAACTGGATGGACGCCAAGTTCACCAATATCTCAAAGAGCAACAGAGTACACTTGCCGTCATTTTTCTTTCTGGGCATGGCGATATCCCAATGGCAGTAGAGCAAGTGAAACTAGGCGCTATCGATTTTTTACAGAAACCTATTGATAGCCAGCAACTTGCTGAAACTCTTGAGCAAGCTCGTCTGCAAACTATTAAAGCGACTGAGCGTTTTCTTATTCAACAGCGCTATGAAACGTTAACCCCCAAAGAAAAAGATGTGTGTGGCTATGTGCTTCAGGGGCTGATAAACCGTGAAATTGCAGAGGTTGCTTGTGTTTCTGTACGTACCGTCGAAGTCCACCGCTCTCGAGTGATGGAAAAAATGGCAGTTAGAAACCTTGCGGAATTAATGAGCACGATGCAAGCCGCGCAACTTTTTGCTGATTAATTTGATATCATTCAGATTAACAAGCTATTTTTAATTGAAATCCACTAAAGTAGAAACCGAAAAAACAATGATCCCAGCACCAAAATTTGAGAAAAGTTTATTACATCCCCGTTATTGGTTAGTTTGGTTTGGCATTAGCGTGCTATACCTGCTAGTCCTACTTCCTTATCCAGTCATTTATTGGATAGGCACCCGTTTGGGGCGTTTCTCCAAGCGCTTTTTAAAGAAACGCGTTCTCATTGCCGATCGCAATTTACAACTGTGCTTTCCCGAAATGAGCCAAGAAGAGCGCAAAAAACTAGTTGATCAAAACTTTGAATCCGTTGGTATGGGCGTTTTTGAAACAGGAATGGCGTGGTTCTGGCCTGATTGGCGAGTGCGCCGTTGGTTTAAAGTTGAAGGTCGTGAAAATATGCTCACCGCTCAAGAAACCGGTCGTGGCATTATTGTGTTAGGCGTCCATTTCTTAACGTTGGAAATCGGCGGTCGTGCATTTGGTATGTTGAACCCCGGCATTGGTGTTTATCGCGCTAACGATAATAAACTGATGGATTGGCTACAAACTCGTGGACGTTTGAAATCCAATAAATACATGCTCGACCGTAAAGACGTTAAAGGCATGATCCGCGCATTAAAAGAAGGGGAAATTTTATGGTATGCCCCTGACCATGATTACGGTCCTCGAAACAGTTCATTCGCGCCATTATTTGCGGTGGAAAAAGCGGCAACCACCAATGGCTCACAGATCTTATTATCTCTTGGCAATCCACTCGTTGTGCCGTTTTCAGCTATCCGCTTACCCGATGGTAAGGGCTATAAATTGCTGATTCAGCCAGCGGTGGACAATTTCCCTGTGGACGATAATGTCGCCACCGCGACAATGATGAATCAGGTCATTGAGAAAGAAATTTTACGAGCGCCAGAGCAATATATGTGGATGCACCGCCGTTTTAAAACGCGTCCAAAGGGAGAACCTTCTCTGTATGGCGATTTAGATAAAATCCACCACCGCTAGGCTATGTAATTCCCGACATTGTTGGTGTGTGGTGAATCACCCTATAGCTGCACATTTTCGAAACAACTCATATAGTAGCTAGGTGGTTCTCCCAAAATAGTTTGTGCTGCAGCTAGGCGGCAAATGAGTGGATCCCCAGGAGCATACATAAGTATGTGACTGGGGTCCGCGAATGAAGCCAACAACGCTGCGGCACGAAAATATGACGGGAGTGAAGCCAACAACGCTACGGCACGAAGTATGAAGGGAATGTATGAAGAAAAGTACTTACTGGAAAAAAAACCTCTACATCGTCTGGTTCGGCTGCTTTCTAACGGGCGCAGCCTTCAGCCTGATCATGCCTTTCCTCCCTCTTTATATTGAAGAGCTTGGCGTTACTGACCATACTTCATTGAATTTATGGACCGGTGCTGTTTTCAGTATTACTTTTCTCTTTTCCGCTATTGCCGCACCTTTTTGGGGACGCCTTTCTGACCGCCGCGGTCGTAAATTAATGTTGCTGCGTTCTGCCCTTGGTATGGCGATTGTGATGGTGTTGATTGGCTTTGCGCAGAATATTTGGCAGCTTTTGGCTTTGCGAGCACTTTTAGGCTTACTTGGCGGGTTTGTCCCGAATGCTAATGCGCTAATTGCAACACAGGTGCCCGTTAATAAAAGCGGCTGGGCGATGGGCGTTTTGGCGACTGGCGCAGTTAGCGGCGCATTGATTGGTCCACTCATTGGTGGTTTTTTAGCTGATCAATATGGCTTGCGTCCCGTGTTTTTCATTACCGCAAGTGTGTTATTTATCTGCTTTTTTGTCACTCTTTTCTATGTGCGTGAGCGCTTTACTCCTGTTTCTCGTAAAGATGCCCTCACAGGGAAACAAGTTTTTGCCTCTTTACGTAATAAAAACTTAGTAATCAGCTTGTTTTTCACCACCATGATCATCCAAGCGTCTATGGGTTCAATTAATCCCGTGATCACGTTATACGTGAGGGAATTGTCTAACTCGATGGATAACCTTGCTTTTATTAGCGGCGTGATTGCCTCTATTCCTGGTGTTGCTGCCCTGATTAGCGCACCCATGCTTGGAAAACTGAGTGACCGAATTGGACCCGACCGCGTTTTATTGGCAGTGCTTGGCGCATCCATTTTTGTCTTATTCCCGATGGGATTAGTCAGTAGCTATTGGGAGTTAGGCGCTTTACGCTTTTTGCTTGGTGCCCTTAATGCCGCGTTATTACCCGCAGTACAAACTTTAATAATTTATAATATCTCCCACCAAATTACTGGGCGAATATTTAGCTACAACCAAGCATTACGCGATGTAGGTAATGTCACGGGTCCTTTGATGGGTTCCTTTGTGGCAGCCACTTACGGCTTTAGAGCTGTCTTCTTCTTCACCTCTGTATTAGTACTCATAAACCTGATTTATTCGTGGATAATAATCAGAAAACAATCTGATGGTCTAAGAGCATCTCCCTCCCAAAAGTAATGGTAATGGGGTGATTTCCACGCCAAAACATAACTTTTTGTTATCTTTTCCATGAAAAGTTTATAAGCGCAGAAATCAACTTGTAACCATATGTTTTTAATGAACTTAATCGATTCAAAAAACATTCTTTTATTGTCAATAAAAATCCGTTATTCTGTGCCCTCTTATCGTAAGAATGAGAGTTACATCGAATTTTCATCTTAAAACTAACTTTCTTACGATAAATTCATTCTGCTTATTAGCAATTTTATAATAATGTATGCCGAAAATATGTTTGCAACACAGCATTAACATATCAATAAAAAATAGTGGTGGGGTTTTGCTCCACATTCACAATTCGGCACAACCTCTTAAGTCATAACGTATTGGAGTTCACAGATGAGTCATTCTGCGACTAAAACTAAAACTTTTTTTGGGCATCCTTACCCATTAAGTTCACTTTTCCTCACAGAAATGTGGGAACGTTTTTCTTTCTATGGTGTTCGTCCCCTTCTTATCCTCTTCATGAGTGCAACTTTGTTGCAAGGTGGGATGGGGCTTCCGATTGAGCAAGCTTCTGCAATTGTCGGTATCTTTGCAGGTGGTGTTTATATCACCTCATTACCGGGTGGTTGGTTAGCAGATAACTGGTTAGGTCAACGCCGTGCGGTTTGGTATGGTTCCTTAATCATTGCATTAGGTCACTTATCTATTGCGCTGTCTGCACTCTTCACCAATACCTTTTTCTTTATCGGTTTACTGCTGATTGTCCTCGGTACGGGTCTATTTAAAACCTGTATCACTGTCATGGTCGGTACTTTATATAAGAAAGAAGATACCCGTCGTGATGGCGGCTTCTCTCTGTTCTATATGGGTATCAATATGGGCTCATTTATTGCCCCATTAATTATTGGCCCATTACATGAGAAATACGGTTGGCACTTAGGCTTTGGCTTGGGTGGCTTGGGTATGTTAGTCGCCCTGCTTATCTTCCGTTTCTACGCGATTCCACAAATGCGTCGTTATGACAAAGAAGTTGGCTTAGATTCCACTTGGAACCACCCTACTGTGCAACGTAAAAATGTCGGTAAATGGGTTACGGTTGCAATGGCGGCACTGGCAGTACTAGTCGTATTAATCAATAACGGGACGATTCCATTCAACCCTACGGTGATTGCAAAAAGTTCTGCTTACATTATCTCTACTTGTGTGGGCATCTACTTTATTTTTATGTTCTTCTGCGCAGGTTTAAACAGTAGCGAACGCTCCCGTTTACTCGCTTGCTTGATTCTGTTAATTGCTGCGGCATTCTTCTGGTCTGCGTTTGAGCAAAAACCAACATCATTTAACATCTTTGCGCGCGACTACACCGATCGCCAATGGGGTAATTTTGAAATCCCAACGATTTGGTTCCAGTCAATCAACGCCTTGTTTATCATCCTGTTAGCACCTATTTTCAGCTGGTTTTGGCCATCATTAGCCAAGCGTAATCTGAACCCAAGCAGCATGACCAAGTTTGTCATTGGTATCCTGTTTGCTGCGGGTGGTTTTGCTATCATGATGGTGGCAGCTAACCAAGTTCTTGCGACACAATCTGGTGTATCCCCATTCTGGTTAGTGGGCAGTATCTTATTACTGACCTTAGGTGAGCTATGTTTAAGCCCAATTGGACTGGCAACCATGACATTACTGGCTCCGCAAAAAATGCGTGGACAAGTCATGGGATTATGGTTCTGTGCAAGCGCGCTAGGTAACTTAGCGGCAGGTATCATGGGTGGTAATATCCGTAAAGACCAATTGGATTCTATGCCTGAGCTATTCTCTCACGTTTCTATCGCACTGGTGATCTGCGCCATTGTGTTAGCCGCTCTGATTATTCCTGTGAGAAAAATGCTGAAAAACGCGGATAGAAACGAAGCTAACGCGAAGTAAGATTCCCTATAATTAGACATTATTCTGTTGGCGTAATAATCACAAAAATTATTGCGCCAACCTCTCCTCTATATCGCCAATCTCGTGATACTCTCCTTCTACTTTTCTAACCATAATGAGTTATTTCCTCTCAAGGATTTTTACCATGAGCTCACAATCTTTTCCGATTTATTATGTCGATGCGTTCACTGATACCCTATTTCATGGCAACCCTGCCGCCATTGTCCTGCTCGATGAATGGCTGCCAGATGACAAACTTATCGCCATTGCCGCCGAGATTAATTTATCTGAAACAGCCTTTTTAGTTGGTGAGCACATCCGCTGGTTTACACCACTAATGGAAGTCAAACTGTGTGGTCATGCCACCCTTGCGGCATCCTATATTCTAAACCGATTTAAACAGCACCCTATCAACCCAATTGTGTTCCAATCCTTATCTGGGGAGCTGACCGTCTACAAAAACCCAAACGGCTTCACATTAGACTTTCCAATTTTAGCGTGTGAGCCAGCGAATCTAAGCCAATATCCTCAATTAAATGACATTCTCGGCACAACCATTTCTGAACTCTATTTAGCCAAAGACCGCTACATCTGTTTTGTCGATTCATCAGAGCAAGTGCAACATTGCCACCCAGATATGTTGAGACTCGCTAAGCTTCCCTTACAGGGTCTAACCATCACAGCAAAAAGCACTGATAATCAATGTGACTTTGTTTCTCGCTATTTTGCCCCTGCCAAAGGCGTCGATGAAGATCCCGTCACAGGAACTTCCCACTGTGCGATTGCCCCACTTTGGGCTAAGCGCTTACAGAAAAATTCGTTATTAGGTCATCAAATTTCTGAGCGTGGTGGAAAAATACACTGTTTGGTTGAACAAAATCGCGTCAAATTGACGGGAAAAGCGACACTCTTTCTAGCCGGAACGATTCATGTTTGATTAATCACTGTATTTATTTGTGATCAGGATTACACTTATTCGCAACATTAATGATACGCACATTAATGTTGCAGCAAGTAATTAGTTTGCTGGTTCGACATTTAAATAGTGAGAATTCAAAGTAAGGCTTAAATATGTGTTCCAACGTTGATGATGTAATCAAACAAAAAATTGAACAATCTGTTACTCATGTCTCTAAAGTGGTTTTCCCAACCACCACTAACCATCACAGCACATTGTTTGGTGGCACCGCATTAGCGTGGATGGACGAAGTGTCCTTTATTACCGCTACCCGTTTTTGCCGTAAAAGACTGGTAACCGTTTCGACAGAAAAAATCAATTTTACGCACCCGATTCCATCAGGCACCATTGTTGAATTAGTTGGTAGAGTGATCCGTGTCGGTAGAACTAGCCTTACCGTTAATGTCTCTATCTTTTTAGAAGACGAGTAATCCAGTACTGAAAGGTTAGGTGCTAATATAGTACCTAACCTTTATTTTCAATGTGTTATGTGAATATTCGCGTGCTGATGGTAATTCAAGGGGCACCAATGGCACATGTACATTTCATGTATATTTCATGTAATTCTCGTGGTTATTATATTTGGCAAAAGTCATATGTAGGAAAGTTAATTCGATTTGACTTGAGAACTAGAGATCTACAAATAGCTCATAAACGTTCAAAAATTCTACTAAGTACTTTTTATCGAATAAAGAAAGAATGCACTGATTTTGATGAAATTAGAGCTCATTTAGTGAATGAGCGAGATATGTTCATCGAGCAAGAGATCCATTTAGAAGCAAACTACATTTATTGGATTAATAGCGGGAATTTGCCTAATAGACAGCAGCATGATAGCCGCTTTCAACCTAAAGGGCATAAAATTAGTCAAGTTGCTGATGAGTGGTACAACGAAATGAAATCTGAATGGAGACCATTAACATTTAAAGGTAACAGGGCTGCGATTGATTACTTGATTAGTCAATATGGTGATACTGATATTCAGTCATTTGATAAATCAAAGGTAGCCAGCTTTAAAAAAGGCTTAAAGAACAAATATAAGTCTGAATTCTCTAGCCAATCCTTGTTTAAAAAAGTATCAGCTCTTTTTAGCTTTGCGGCAGAGAAAAGAGATTATCTTACTAAAAATCCTTTTAGTGGTATGGGATATAAAAAAATTAAAAAAGTGAATCCTAGGATTCCAGTATCTTGTGAATCACACAGGAAAGTACTTGAACTTATAGAGCACAAATCTCATCTGTGGTGGCTTATACAGGTACTATATTACACAGGTATGAGAGTGACCGAATGTATACAGCTAACAGAGCAGGATTATGTATACATTGCAGATAAAGGACAAAAGATAGCTTGTATAAGTGTTAATGATAGGGATGGTAAGAGGATTAAAAATTCAAGTAGTATAAGAACTATACCAATTCATAAAAATTTACTTCAAAGCGGAATTATGGATGAGAAGCCAGTATTTCCATGGGCTGTTCATAATCCAGTATCTAATGCTGTAGCAAACCTATTTAAAAAAATAGATGAAAAGCATAGCCCACATGACTATCGATACGCTATGAGTGATAGGCTAAGAGATATATCAGACCTTCCCGACCATATAAGGTTTAGTATACTTGGTCACAGTAGTAGTACTATGACTGATAGCGTATACAGAGGGAAAGAGCCTATTTTTCTGATGAAAGAAGCTATTGACCGAACTTAGCTATGTTGTTCCAACATAGCTAAGTTTTTACCATCAGCACGCGAATATTCACATAACACATTGAAAATAAAGGTTAGGTACTATATTAGCACCTAACCTTTCAGTACTGGATTACTCGTCTTCTAATACTATCAGTACTGGATCCTAATCCAAAAAAATTAGTTATTACAATGAATTATAATTCATACTCACATGCTAATGAGTTTAGTTTTACATGAATATTACATGATTATATCAGGCTCAAGTACTGATATGGTAGCGTTATGATAAGTACAAAACTGAAGGTCAATGTGTTCTCGCGACAAAGTTACTTGCCTTTAGTACTCGAATTGTTTTGGGTCAGGAGGAGTATACTGTTTTTATGAATACTTAAAGTAATCCCTTACTGAAGTAAAAAATGATGAGGTTTTTATATCATTGAAGTAAAAGTTCAGTACTTAATATAGATAATTAGTAATGAAAATAAAAATAACTGAATTATAAATTCATACTGTTATTAAAAATAAAGTAATTGTATTCTTATTCTATTTAAATGAAATGCATAACAATTTAAATAGAATAAGAATTACATTTTTTCGGTATTACTTTTGTTTTATTGAGTTTAGAATTCAGTACCTTATGCTTGTTAATAATTATTTCACGATATTATCGTGATAAGAAAATTGATATGCAAGAAAATTTATTTAAAGAAATTATGCTAAAAATGAAAACTATGCGTTATAATAAGGTCGTTAGAACGATTATTTGAGAAATGGTTTTATGTAATGAAATTATTTTCAGGAATGATGTGAAAAATTTAAAAGCATGCGTTATAATTCACTCTGTACAGTTAGTTAAAAAATGGCTTTTAAGTAACATATTATTAAGTGAAATGCATAATTAATAGTTCATGTGGTAACATGGATATGTGAAATTGATCTTATCATAAAGAATCAGATGGCATTTTAACAACACTATTTTTATAAAACTTTCACTGGAGGAATATATGAAAATAGAAACAAAATATTTAATGGCAAAATTACTCAAGGAGAAAATATGATAGAACATAATCGTTATAATAGAAGAAGGAATAAAATACTTACAAATAGAAAAACACTAAACAAAAGCGTAAGAAAGAAGAAAAGATTAGATTCTATTTCTCTTACATATGAACAGTACCTGAATATTATAATCAGTGACATATCTTACTATAGGATCTGTAATGTTCTTAAGATGAATATAAGTAAAGCTTTCTTTCGTGATCTGATTAGCAATAAAATCCCCAAATACTCGGGTTGGTATGCCAAAGCTAAATCTATGTATTCTATAAGGAAGTACATATAGTACTTTTGATGTAATACATTTCAACATATAACTTTTACAATCTTTTTTGTTAGAAATGGATTGTAAAAGTTATTTAACAAAAATAAGGATAAAAAAGTTGAATAAACTTAAATACGTATCTGCACCTTGTGGAGCAGGTAAAACGCATTACATATGTAATCAAATTAACAATAGTAATGATAAATTTTTAATTGTTCAATGTACTCAAGAACTAATACGAGATACAGCCAAAAAGATTGAAGATTGTAAATATATCACTACTGATTCAATATCTAATGGTAAGCGAGTTATTGATCATGTTATAGATTTCATGAATAATCCAATTAGTAGAACACTAATCATTACAGATAAAAC
>NZ_JAMPSW010000078.1:0-18574 GCF_028484855.1 Providencia sp. PROV033
TTGATTATTATCTTTAGGCTCTATACTTTGAGCTTGCAAGGAGAAAATTAAAAATATAAATGCAAGATATTTTTTCATCAACACCACCAATAACTAATTATTTAAATTAGAAACAAAACCTAAATGAATTAAAAACATGCGGCAATATATGATATATAAAAATATATTTAGCAGGATCAGCATCTACCGACTTACCGCACCATAAGCACTGATTTTCCACTGAACAGTTAAAATTAATTTAACCTATAACAAAATGATATACTGCATTGAAAAGATTGATATCGTGATAAAAGCATCGGCGGACTTAAATAAGCGTGATCCACTCGTTGTAATAGTAAAACAAATCCCGTCTAAAATTCCCTTCTGTAGATAATTTCCTTATCATATAAACCATAATATTCAGTAAAAAATTTAACTGTTTTGTAGCATTATTTACTGTACATATTTTTTGTTTAGCTTAGGATCTAACCTGACTGTTGCTTACTAATCGTCCGAAGAGTGATATTTCATGGAACATGAACACGAAACAAAACGTCCCCTATACATTCCTTACGCTGGTCCAATCTTACTCGAATTTCCTTTACTGAATAAAGGAAGCGCCTTTACAGAAGAAGAACGCGCTAATTTTAACTTGTATGGTTTACTGCCTGAACAAGTTGAAACTATTGAAGAACAAGTTGAACGTGCTTATCGCCAATTAATTGATTTTAAAACAGATATTGATAAGCATATCTATCTGCGTAATATTCAGGATACCAACGAAACCCTATTTTATCGCCTGATTGATGCTCACTTAACGGAAGTTATGCCGCTCATTTACACCCCAACCGTGGGTGAGGCTTGTGAACATTTCTCCGATATCTATCGCCGTGCTCGTGGTTTATTTATCTCTTATCCAAACCGTGAATACATCGATGACATGCTGCAAAACGCAACTAAACAGAACGTAAAAGTTATCGTTGTGACAGATGGCGAACGTATTCTTGGTTTAGGTGACCAAGGTATCGGTGGTATGGGTATTCCAATCGGTAAATTATCTTTGTACACCGCCTGTGGTGGGATTAGCCCTGCGTATACCTTGCCAGTCGTTATTGATGTAGGTACCAACAACCCACAACGCCTGAATGACCCTCTGTATATGGGATGGCGTCACCCGCGTATTACTGGCGAGGAATATGATGAGTTTCTTGAAGAATTTATCCAAGCCGTAAAACGCCGCTGGCCAAATGTGCTGCTGCAATTCGAAGACTTTGCACAGAAAAATGCGATGCCATTATTAAACCGCTATCGCGATGAACTTTGCTGCTTTAACGATGATATTCAAGGCACTGCCGCCGTCACTCTGGGTAGCTTAATTGCCGCCAGCCACGCGGCGGGAAGCAAACTGAGTGACCAGCGAGTCACATTCTTGGGTGCGGGTTCTGCGGGCTGTGGTATCGCAGAACAAATTATTGCTCAGATGAAATCAGAAGGTTTGAGCGATGAAGAAGCGCGTGCACGCATCTACATGGTTGACCGCTTCGGATTACTGACAGACAAACTGCCAAACTTACTGGATTTTCAAAGCAAATTGACGCAAAACAGCGCTAATTTGCAAGATTGGGATGTCAACAGTGACTCTATTTCACTGCTAGATGTTGTACGCAACGCGAAGCCAACAGTACTCATTGGTGTTTCTGGTCAAGCAGGCCTCTTCACCGAAGAGATCATCAAAGAGATGCACAAACACTGCCCTCGCCCAATCGTGATGCCATTATCTAACCCAACATCTCGTGTTGAAGCGCGCCCAGAAGATATTATCAACTGGACTGAAGGACAGGCGCTAGTGGCAACGGGTAGCCCGTTCCCGCCAGTATCTTATAAAGAACAAATTTTCCCTATTGCTCAGTGCAACAACTCCTACATCTTCCCTGGTATTGGTTTAGGTGTAATTGCATCCGGAGCAAAACGTGTAACCGATGGCATGTTGATGGTTGCAAGCCGCGCATTGGCCAGTTGCTCTCCACTGGCACAAAAGGGTGAAGGTCCGCTGCTGCCACTGTTATCTGAAATCCAAGATGTTTCTCGGGTGATTGCGAAGCAAGTGGCGAAAGAAGCACAAGTTCAAGGTGTGGCAACCATGACATCAGATGAAGCTTTAAATGAAGCGATTGAGCACAATTTCTGGAAACCAGAATACCGGACTTATAAGCGCACTTCATTCTAATTACCTGTTTTTACTTCATAAAAGAGCACTTTGGTGCTCTTTTTTATTTTCTCTTATTTTCTTTATTTCAACATTGTCTGAAATGTGTCGAGTTTCTATAACTTGCGATTGAGATAGCCATCAGAGTTATTTAAGATAAAACCATATCTTATTTGCATAGGACTTGCTCATGTCAGAGCCAACTCATCCAGTCTCCACGGAATCATCACCAATAACACCCGAATCCGAGCCCCCACCGCCTAAGTTTTCCCTTTGGGCAATTGCACTCACGCTGTTTATTGCACTCCTCAATATTGGAGTCTATTTTTACCAACTTAATTTTGCCGCGCCTCTTGAATCACAGGAATATAATTTGCTGCTTTTCGGGGCAAACGTTTATCAGCTATCCCTTACTGGAGACTGGTGGCGTTACCCTATCAGCATGGTGCTACATTCTGGCTGGCTCCACCTCGGGCTAAATACCCTTGCGTTGCTCGTTATTGGTATTGAGTGTGAACGCGCTTTTGGTAAATTACGTTACCTTGCTATCTATCTGTTTGCTGGGATTGTCGGTGCGTTTGTGAGTGCAGCTTGGCAATATCAAGAAGCTTTAAACAGCGCAATGCGCCGCTTTGATATGATGTCATGGAGCAGCCTGCTACAGAATGATAATACCGTCTATATTACTGTCAGTTTGGGCGCTTCTGGGGCAATCATGGGACTCGCCGCCGCCTCGGTGATTGCACTTTTGAAACAGCTCAATAACCCTGATCTGACTAAAAATGCTCGCGATACCCTCAAACGCCCGCTTTATAATATTATCGCCATGATCGCATTAACCTTAATTAACGGGATTCAATCTGGCGTCGACAATGCAGCACATATTGGTGGGGCGGTTACGGGTGCAATCATTGGTTTTACTTTTGTCTTAATTCCTAAGAAAAAACGCCTATTAGATTTATTCGTCGTATTAATCATGGGTGGCATTTTAGCGCTCATCATCCATCAATACTCTTTTTCAACCGATGAAGATCTGTTGGCTGAACGAGTGTTTATCTACCAAGAATTAGATAAAGAGATAAACTCAGCCAAAGTAGCTCACGCAAAAATTGAGATAGAAAAAGCGGCGGAACAAGAGTTAAGCACCCTTCCAACGCCATTATCAGAAAATCAAATCACAGGTCTCATGGTTCAAGCTCCAGACTTAATTGAGCCCAGTTTTATTCTCAGTGACGATGCCCACCAGCGAATCTATATCACTGATGAGGAAGCCAACCTAGTTAGTGCTTACTCTACTGCAAACGACGATTGGGAGTTGCTGTTTACTCTCAAGCTTCCTCTCCCACAAAATGATACTGGGTGCAGCTCCAATCGCTGTCGTGGTATGGGCGCTTACGGCGCAGCACTGAGTGCCGACGGGAAAAAACTGTATGTTGCCTCGCTGCAACCAAACAGCGTGAGTGTTATTGATATCGCTACGCAAAAAGTAGAAGCCAATATCGAAACCAATTTCTTTCCACGCCAAATTTATGTGATGAAAAACAGCCCTAGAGCCTTTGTAACCAGCGGCGTAGAAAACAGTATCGCAGTGCTTAACCTTTCGAATAATACCGTTGAGAAAAAATTATCGTTTCCTGATAGCCAAGAATATCAAGGTGCGTTTGGTGTCCAAATGCCAGCAGCACTTTCACCCGATGAAAAACATTTAGCGTTATATGATAATGTGACTCAAGCCGCTTATCTCTTAAACACACAAACGCTCACCTTTAGTGAAAAACCTTGGTTTACGGTCGAAAACTATAACGATGCCGTCAGAAGTTTCTATTTTACCCCTGATAGCCAATTCGTTTGGATGGTCATGGATAATCGCTTTGTTTTCGCTAATATTAATACACCAACGTCGGCTATCACAGAATATCATTGGTGTGGGAATAATAACGATATTCAGTATGGTCAATATGGTATCAATACGGCATTAACCCAAGCTTATTACTTGCCACAATATCCGAGTAAAGCTCAAGTTCCGTTAGTCACTACGAGTTTAAAAACGTTAAATATCCAAAATGTGCTACCGATTCCAACAAAAGGTGAATATATTCAGGGGATAGCGGAAACCAAAAATGTGTGGGTGGTTACCTATCCAAAATCATTTTACGTGATTAATAAGCAACAATCCGTCGATAGGAACATCATCAGCCCATTGTTATGCTTTGGAGCCATACCCAACGAATAAATGAACCCGCGGTATCTGATTGTTTTTCCAATCTAATACCGCCAATCTAATCTGTGGTATCAACGGAAATATTACGGTCATATTGACATGATTTTACGTTACGCGACTTGCGTCACGAAATTAAGTCAAGTAGCCTATTAATTGATACTACTAATTATTATAGGCATTAATTATTCAAGGCGAGGACATGAGGAAACGTCTGCTTTATGGTCTATTAATACTGGCAGGGATAGCTTTCGCCACTGTTATTTTACTCGACCGTTGGATCAGTTGGGAAACCGCGCCCTATATCTATGAAGATGTAGAGCAACTCCCTGCCCGCGATGTAGGGATGGTTCTCGGTACATCTAGATATTATGCCTCTGGAGCCACGAATCTTTATTACACTTATCGGATTAAAGGTGCTGCAGATGCTTACCATAGCGGAAAAGTAAAGTATTTGCTCCTCAGCGGTGACAATGGCGCTCATAATTACAATGAGCCTATTGCTATGCGTAAAGATCTCATCAAAGCAGGTGTACCAGCGTCAAAAATTGTGCTCGATTTTGCAGGGTTTCGAACGTTGGATTCTGTTGTCCGTACGAAAAAAGTATTCGACACAGATAATTTCACGATTATTACCCAACGTTTCCATTGTGAAAGAGCATTATTTATCGCTAAACACAAAGGGATTGATGCCCAATGTTTAGCAGTACCCACGCCTGAAGGTATGTTTAAAGTTCGAGTTCGTGAAGTTTTTGCACGTTTAGGGGCGCTGGCTGATCTCTATATTCTCCAGCGTGAACCGAAATTTTTAGGGGAACAAGAATCCATTCCTGCTCCAATAAAAATGCCTGATGGCACTAAAGGCTACCCTGCGGTAACCCCTGAAGAAATCAACAAACTCAATTAATCCCTTGATGGCGGCTAAAAAGATAAAACAGTTTGTCTGTTAATTGTCGCCAACACCACTCAACGGGACCTTGCTTGAAAAAACGTAACCAGCAATAAGAAAACAGCACGTTTATCCCCCAAATTGGTGGGATAAATAGCAATAATTCTAGGCGAGTAAACTGATAGAAATACCCTAAATGGTAAAAAATAGTAGTACAAATCAAAGTTTGAAGTAAATAATTACTCAGCGCCATCCGCCCTATATTCTGTAAAGCTTTTGCGAAAATGCTCTGACTAAAGCGCCCCCAAAATCCATACACCAAGGCAATGTAACCCAGCGATTGTAGAGGAACCATAAGCTCATTAATGATATAGCCGACAATCGACGTATCGAAATAACGCCACCCAAAAAGGCTTTGGAAATAAAGCGCTACCGACTGAATCAAAACGGTGGGGACAATAAAGTAAATGGACATTTTCCGATAATGCCGCTCCGTAAACTGCCCTTTTAGCCAGCCATTTCGCAGCAACAACGCCCCTAAAATCATCATAGCCAGCAATTGCCAACCATATTGGATAACAAGCAACTCAATCATCGTCGCCACTTCGCCAGCACGATAACTTATCCCAGCCATCCCTCCAGCACGGTGTTGCCAAGCATCAAGAAATGCTTGATCAGGCGTAATTTGCCAGAAAGAGGTATCCACTACACTGCTACCAATTACAAACAAAATTATCAATCCAATCAAATAGATTGCAGTGGCAATTTTTAATAGTGTGTTGGCTGAGTAAAGAGGCAGCAGCATTATTGCGATTAACCCGGTTAGGGAATAAGCAAGAAGAATATCGCCATCCCAGAATCCAATACCATGAATTAGCCCAATCATGGCTAAAATGATTAATCGACTACGCTGCCATAAGACTGGACGATAAAGCAGAAGCCCTAGCGTTGCACCAAACAGTAAGGAAAAAATACCCAGAAATTTCCCTTGGAAGAAAAGATTAAAAAACACCCAAACCACCGCATCAGATGATGAGACTTCAGACGTGTAATAGGGATTAAGATAGGCCGCTTGTGGCAACGCAAATCCAAAGATATTCAGTAATAAAATACCTAAAATAGCGATGCCACGTACTGTATCAAGTTGCCCAATACGGCTTTTAGGGGCAACCGAAACGGTGGATGTCATAAATTAGAGATGGCGAACCGCGCGTAGAAATTCTTGGCGTGTATTTTGGCTTGATTTAAACAATCCACCTAACGATGTGGTCGTTGTTGCGCTCGTGGCATCACGAATACCGCGGGCTTTCACACAGTAATGAACCGCATCAATAGAAACCGCAACGTTCATCGTGCCCAGCAAAGTTTGCAGTGCGACTAAAATTTGTTGGGTTAAACGTTCTTGGACTTGTGGGCGTTGTGAAAAAAACTGCACAATACGGTTAATCTTTGATAAGCCAATCACTTTATCTTTTGGAATGTAAGCCACAATGGCCTTACCATCAATAGTGACAAAATGGTGTTCACACGTGCTAGTCAGTGTAATATCACGCACTGTCACCATTTCATCCACACTCATTTTATTTTCAATTAATGTGATTTTAGGGAAATTGGCGTAATCAAGACCCGAAAAAATTTCATCCACATACATTTTCGCGATACGGCGCGGAGTATCCGCTAAGCTATCGTCAGTTAAATCTAAGTTCAGTAACTTCATGACTTCGGTCATATGCCCTTCAATCAGTTGCTTACGCTCTTCACCTGATTTTGGCTGGATGCGCAGCGGGGTTTCAAGCCCTCTTGCTTCCAAAGCAGCATGAACTAATTCGGCCTCTTTACTCAGAGATGACATGGGATCCTCCACAGATGGTATAACGCTATTTTTATAAAAATGCAGGTGTGCGCGGTACTCTAAAACAGCAAGTGCAGATAATCCAGCATTACATCCACCAATAGCATGAAATATTTGCAGGAAACCGCACGAATAGATCCAGAATACTCCTTACAATTTAAATAACTATTTCATTATTTAAATCCACTTAATAACATTATTTATTATAGTATTTTTGATTGCGATATTTTGGCAAAAACCGCGTTGTAATATAGCCATTGATTAGCATGACTCAATCAACTCCCCCAAATAGGCTAAACTATCCACCTAAAAGCTATCAGCAATCAATTTCTATTCATTCACCCAATGCGCTATATCTGCCATAATACCGCTAGCAAATTTATTTGAGCGTTCTAAGCCAATAACAAGATTAAGAGGTAACAATTTATGGATCAGTGTCATACTAATGGTTTGATTTCTCTAGAACTGGCATTAGAAAAATTACTGTCTAACACCCCAACCGTGACTAGTACAGAAATCATTCCACTCACTGAGTCTGCTCAACGTATTATTGCCGAAGATCTCATTTCACCGATCAACGTTCCACCTTTCGATAATTCAGCGATGGATGGTTATGGTTTCCGCTTCGCAGATTGGGATGGAAAAACCCCCATGCCTGTCGCCGGCAAATCATTTGCAGGCAATCCAATGGAAGGCAAACTTCCGGCTGGTAGCTGTGTACGTATTATGACCGGTGCACCAATCCCTAATGGTGTTGATACCGTTGTCATGCAAGAAGCGACCGAACAAACTGACCAAGGCATTGTTTTTACAGAAGCCTTTAAACTCGGTAACAATATCCGCAAAGCGGGTGAAGACATTGCACAGGGTCAAGCCGTATTTCCAGCGGGAACGTTACTGTCCACAGCACAGTTACCCTTGATTGCTTCACTGGGTATTGCCGACGTGACCGTTTATCGCCGCTTAAAAGTCGCTGTATTCTCAACGGGTGATGAACTTCAAGCAGTAGGCAGCCCACTGGCGGACGGTCAAATTTATGATACCAACCGTTTTGCTGTGCGCTTGATGTTAGAAAAGCTCAATTGTGAAGTATTAGACCTCGGCGTCATTCCCGATTCGCCAGAAAAATTAAAACAGACATTTATTGAAGCGAACCAGAAAGCCGATTTAGTCATCAGCAGCGGCGGTGTCTCAGTTGGCGAAGCTGACTACACCAAACAAATTCTTGATGAACTGGGCGAAATTGGCTTTTGGAAGTTAGCCATCAAGCCAGGTAAACCTTTTGCTTTTGGTAAACTCAGTTCAGCATGGTTCTGTGGCTTACCTGGAAATCCTGTCTCCGCCGCGCTCACTTTTTATCAACTCGTTCAGCCGCTCATTGCTCGCTTATCGGGTCACAGTCAATGGAAGGCGCCTGTACGTTTTAAAGTTCCTGTCATCACTCCATTGAAAAAATCACCTGGACGCCTTGATTTTCAACGTGGAATTTTAAGTGTTAATGAACAAGGTCAGCTGCAAGTTGCGACCACAGGGCACCAAGGCTCACATATTTTCAGTTCCTTCAGCCAAGCAAACTGCTTTATCGTATTAGAACGTGAGCGAGGAAAAGTGGCTGTGGGTGAAACTGTTGATGTGGAAATGTTCAATTACTTATTAAAAAGTGAGTAACGACTGTGCAAGAACTGACTGACCAAGAAATGCTGCGTTATAACCGCCAAATTATCCTACGCGGTTTTGATTTTGACGGGCAAGAAAAACTGAAAGCCAGTAACGTTTTGGTGATTGGACTCGGTGGTCTTGGCTGCGCCGCAACCCAATACCTTGCAGCCGCGGGTATTGGGCACTTAACACTTGTAGATTTTGATACAGTTTCCCTGTCAAATTTACAACGGCAGACCCTACATCGTGATGCAACGATTGGTCAACCTAAAGTCGACTCTGCCAAAGCACAACTGGTGGCAATCAATCCTCACATACAAATTGATACCATTGATGCACAATTGGACGATCCTGAGTTAAATGAACTCGTACAGCGGCATGATGTGGTCTTGGACTGTACTGACAATGTCGCTATTCGCGAGCAACTTAACTGCATCTGCTTAAAGCATAAAACCCCTTTCGTTTCCGGCGCAGCAATCCGTATGGAAGGTCAGCTTTCTGTATTTACCTATGAAGATGGAATGCCTTGCTATCACTGCCTTAGCCGGTTATTCGGTGACAATAGCCTAACTTGTGTGGAAGCGGGAGTTATGGCGCCACTTGTTGGCACAATTGGTACATTAGAGGCTATGGAAACCATCAAATTGCTCACTCAATATGGCACCGTAACAACTGGAAAAGTGCTGCTATTTGATGCAATGACGCTCGATTTTCGCCAATTTAAATTGAATAAAGACCCGAACTGCGAGGTTTGTTCCTAAACATAATCCATGGCGAGGACTCTCTCGCCATTACCCTCGGCTTAAAATTAGGAATATTCCTAAAAATAAGTTTATCTTGTCTTTGGTCTTATACTATCCCCCTTTCGGGGAACTCGAGTATCCCACTGTTTGAACTATGACCGCATGAGTCATTACTGAGAATATAAATATGTCATTACCTCCTTGCCCAAAATGTCAGTCCGAATACACCTATACTGACAACGATATGTACATCTGCCCTGAGTGTGCGCACGAATGGAACGATGCTGAGCCAGTTGCTGACATTGATGAACTCATCGTAAAAGATGCTAATGGCAACTTATTAGCTGATGGCGATACTGTTACAGTGATTAAAGATCTCAAGGTGAAAGGAAGTTCTTCAATGCTGAAAATCGGTACCCGAGTGAAAGGGATCCGTTTAGTGGAAGGTGACCATAATATCGATTGTAAAATCGATGGTTTCGGTCAAATGAAACTGAAATCTGAGTTCGTGAAGAAAAACTAATTTCTCAGCAGCATCTCACTGCCAAAATAAAAATAGCCCCGCTGAACGTAACTTCGCGGGGCTATTTTTTTGCCTAAAACGTCATTAGATTACAACACCTTGACTCTTCAGATATTCGTCATACGTTCCTTTAAAATCAACCACTTTATCTTCTTTAATTTCTAAGATTCTGGTCGCTAATGAACTGACAAATTCACGGTCATGGGAAACAAAGATCAGTGTGCCTTGATACATTTCTAACGCTAAGTTCAGCGATTCAATGGATTCCATATCTAAGTGGTTAGTTGGCTCATCCATAACCAAAATATTTGGCTGTTGCATCATCAGCTTACCAAATAACATACGTCCTTGTTCACCACCGGATAATACAGATACTTTTTTCTTAATGTCATCATGAGAGAACAACAAACGACCTAAAATACTGCGGACAGCTTGCTCATCATCCCCTTCATTTTTCCACTGACTCATCCAGTCAAAAACATTCAGGTCAGTATCGAAATCTTCAGCATGGTCCTGCGCATAGTAACCAATATTGTGGTTTTCAGACCATTTTACCGTTCCGCTTGTCGCCGGTTGTTCACCTACCAGCGTTTTTAAGAATGTTGTTTTACCGATACCGTTAGCACCGATAACCGCCATCTTTTCACCCACTTCCAATAACAAGTTCACATTTTTAAATAATGGACCTTGGTCATAACCATTGGTTACCGCTTCTAATTCCAACGCGTTACGGAATAGCTTTTTCTCTTGCTCAAAGCGAATGAATGGGTTTTGGCGGCTAGAAGCTTTAACTTCATCTAATTGAATTTTATCAATTTGACGAGCGCGAGAAGTCGCTTGTTTGGATTTTGATGCGTTAGCACTGAAGCGGCTAACGAAAGATTGTAACTCCGCAATTTGCGCTTTTTTCTTCGCATTATCGGATAAAAGGCGCTCTCTCGCTTGAGTTGCCGCAATCATATACTCATCATAGTTACCCGGGAATAAACGCAACTCACCGTAATCTAAGTCCGCCATATGCGTACAAACGGTGTTTAAAAAGTGTCTATCATGGGAAATGATGACCATGGTGCAGTTACGATCATTCAAGATTTGTTCTAACCAACGGATTGTGTCGATATCCAAGTTGTTGGTTGGTTCATCAAGTAACAAAATATCAGGATCCGCAAACAGCGCCTGAGCCAGCAGCACACGTAACTTCCAACCCGGAGCAACTTCGCTCATCGGACCATAATGTTGCTCAACCGGAATACCAACACCTAGTAACAGCTCACCAGCACGGGCTTCCGCGCTATAGCCATCCATTTCACCATAAGCCACTTCCAGATCAGCAACGCGATAGCCATCTTCTTCGCTCATTTCTGGCATTGCATAAATTCTGTCGCGCTCTTGTTTGACATCCCAAAGCTCAGCATGTCCCATGATAACGGTGTCTAGCACAGTAAATTCTTCAAACGCAAACTGATCTTGGCGTAATTTACCCAGACGTTCGTTTGGATCTGTTGTACTGACATTCCCTGCGGTTGGTGTTAAGTCACCGCCGAGGATCTTCATAAATGTAGATTTGCCCGCGCCATTTGCGCCGATCAGACCGTAACGATTGCCTGTACCGAATTTTACTGAAATGTTTTCAAACAGCGGCTTACTGCCAAACTGCATAGTGATATTATTGGTTGTTAACACTGCGATGCCTTAAATTGATCTTTGTAGAGTCGTCCCCGAGACTGGCTTATTTGCCCTGTTCCCGCCGACTTGAAGTCTGATTAGAATAAATAGCCGCGCATTATGCCATAATCCAGCGTTTAGATCTTGTGCTGATTTTCGCGCTACGTTTTCTGACATGAATAAGGTCAACCACGATACCGATTTAGGTATCGTATCCGTTAATCACAATCTAAAAATGAAAATAGCGAAAAAGCTCCCCATAAAAGCAGAGCCTAAAAAATTACAACGAGATCCCCATTGTGCGAGATACCTCAGTTAATCCTTCACGTTCATAAAACTTAATAGCTTGATGGTTGTGCGCTAATACAGAAAGCTCTAAATGACTAAATTTTTGCTTTTTTGCCCACTCTTTCATTCCATCCAAGAGCTGTTTCCCTGCCCTTTCGCCACGAAAATCTGGGGAGACAATTAAATCAAAAATATAGCCAAAATCCCTCGGTACAATACAGCTATAAGGATCTGAGGTCTGTTTTTGAGCAATACAAAAGCCTTTAATTTCACCTTCATGATCAACCACTAAAAGATGAAACTTAGTGTCATTAATTGCATTCTCAACAAACTCGTTCGATTGTTCCGAGTCTTGTAAGCGCTCACTATCAAGCTTAGCCATCTCCGCAAATAAAATTTGATAGAGAGAAAGAATGGCTGATAAATCCTCTTTTTTTGCGGTTCTGATCATTGCATCACCCTTTTCAATCGTAGGTTTTTACTGGCGGTGCAATGTATGTCTCAAATTGATCTAATAAATCTGCTGGGGAAGATTCCACAATCGCCATATGACGATATTTCTCATGCAGAAAACCTTCATCCGCCATTTTGTTGGTCATATCAATCAATGGCTGCCAGTAATGATTAATATTGAACAATCCACAAGGCTTAGTGTGTAAACCAATTTGGCTCCATGTGAATACTTCACTGTATTCTTCTAATGTACCGTATCCACCAGGCATGGCGACAAATCCATCCGCAAGCTCAATCATTTTACTTTTACGTTGATGCATAGTGTCTACTTTGTACAATTCAGTCAGATTTTTATGGGATATTTCACGTTCTTCAAGGAGAGATGGAATTACACCTATCGCTTTCCCACCTAAAGATAATACTGTATCTGCAATGGTACCCATCAGCCCAACACTCGCCCCACCATAAACTAAAGCGATATCACGTTTAACCAGCTCTTTGGCAAATTCAATGGCCTGTTTTTGATAAATGTCGTTATTGCCCATGCTAGAGCCACAATAAACCGCCACACTTTTAATTTTTTTCATGTTCTACCTTTCATACCTATTATCATTCTTGTCAGCGCGAAATTATACGGCACCCACAACGAAGCTCAACTCACAATATTTGATTATTTATAACTTAGTGACTCTCTAATATTAAATAATATGGTCAATACTCCATATTTAACAAAGCAATATAATCTGCATGAATTCTGTGAGATAATTCACGTCAATTTGCTGGCTAAGTGTAAATATCCTAACAGGCCACCATTATTATTTAGATTTACCCATTTTACCTGTCACGTTGCTATCGTTTTTTTGAGGTTTTTTATTCATGTCAGCCGATACTAAAAAGAGTGCGTTTCCACTATTACCAATAGGCTTGCTATTACTGGCAATGACCTCAATTCAAAGTGGTGCCTCTTTAGCTAAAACATTATTCCCACTTATCGGCGCTCCCGGTGTTACGGGTCTACGCTTACTATTAGCGACTATTATTTTATGTGTCATTTTTAAACCTTGGCGTTTAAATTTTAGAAAAAGCTCATTAGTTCCGCTACTTGCTTATGGCTTGTCTCTCGGTACGATGAACTATTTATTTTACTTAGCTCTCGAGCGTATCCCTCTTGGTATTGCAGTGGCACTTGAATTCACAGGTCCACTCGCTGTGGCAATGTTTTCATCTCGCCGCCCTATTGATTTTTTATGGATAGGGTTAGTGATCACCGGCTTACTCTTCTTATTACCTATTGGGGATAACATTAACTCCCTAGACCTTCTTGGTGTTGCTTATGCTTTAGGCGCGGGTGTTTGCTGGGCTATTTATATTATCTTTGGACAACGTGCTGGTGCAGGTTATGGTGCTGCAACAGTTGCTGTAGGCTCACTGATTTCAGCGCTAATTTTCTTTCCGATTGGGTTAATGCAAACGGGGGTTGAAGCCATGTTTGACCCAGCGATATTGCCTTTAGCCTTAGCAGTTGCCATACTATCCACGGCATTCCCATACACGTTAGAAATGATAGCGTTAACCAAATTACCCGCAAAAACATTTGGTACCTTAATGAGCCTCGAGCCTTGCATGGGCGCATTTTTAGGAATTGTTTTCCTGCAAGAACATTTGACTATGACTCAATGGTTAGCGCTGCTGTGTATTGTTTGTGCCTCTATCGGATCAACCTCAACGTCAGTGCCTAAATCCAAGATTGAAAAAGTCTCATAAATATTGACGATTTTTACCATCCATCACCAAGGCTAATAATTTTATTTATTAGCCTTTTTATTATGTTATTTTTTAGCAGAGCCTTTATTTCATTCGCTTGTAAAGTAATATTCATCTATTTGAAAAATACCAACGATAGATTTGATTGGCAAAATCTAAAATAAATACAATTCACTCATTTACCTATTAAAGTAATAGATAATGACTTTATGACATTCTTAGCTTTACGCTCTATATTTATAAACAGACAAGATAATTGAATCAATTTATATTTAAGAGAGGAAATTCTATGAATACTGCAAAATTATTTAAAACCTCTTCAACTGACCTTTTATATACCCGTAATGATATTGAAGATAGCGTTAAACTAGAAACTATCGGTATATTAAACATGATGGTGATTCATTTCACTGATCTTTCTTTAATCACCAAACAAGCACATTGGAATATGCGTGGACGCAATTTTATTGCAATACACGAAATGTTGGATGGCTTTAGAGATAGCATCATTGGGCACTTGGATGAGTTTGCTGAACGAGCTGTTCAACTCGGTGGTGTGGCAACCGGAACATCACAGCAAGTAAATAAGTTCACATCCTTAGAAGCTTATCCTTTAGATATTCATTCAGTCCAAGATCATTTAAAAGCACTCGCTGAGCGTTATGCTGTTGTGGCAAATGATATTCGCAAAGCGATTGATGAAGTTGAAGATGAAAATACCGCAGATATGTTTACTGCCGCTTCCCGCGACCTAGATAAATTCCTGTGGTTATTAGAAGCCAATATTGAGTAGTGTCGTAAAACAGAGTCAATATATTGACCATGAGACCACTTCGGTGGTCTCAATTTATTTATCGTGCTGCCTTATCTGATGTGGGCATATCGGGTTGCTCAATAGGGAAAACAGGTAACGAATTTAATAAACGTTTCCCGTAGTTTTTTGTTAATAAACGTTTATCGTAAATGATGATTTCACCATAACATTCATGGCTTCGAATCAACCGCCCCGCCTGCTGAATCAAATTGAATGAAGCACTTGGTAAACTTTGCACTTCAAATGGATAGCGCTTTAACGATTTTAACCAATCCCCTTCAGTGATAATCACAGGATTCGTTACGGGTGGAAATGCGATTTTGTGAATATGCACTTGAGTTAAATATTCACCTTTTAGATCTAACCCTTCTGCAAATGACTGTAAGCCTATCAAGGCACTTTTTTGTCCTTGCTTAATACGCTCACAATGGGTTTCAACTAAGCGATAACGTGGTTGATCACCTTGAACTAATAACTGTAATCGCAGATCTTTCACATGCTCAAGAAACCCATCCATCGCACGTTGGCTACTAAATAAAATCAGCACCCCATGGTGATTTCCTTCCGTAAATTGGTGACGAAAATAAGTCGCCATTTCTTTTAAATGTTCCGCTTCATGAGCCATCGTTGGCTCATACTCCATTTTAGGAATAACTAATTTACCCTGTTCTACATGATTAAAAGGTGAAGTCAGCGTGACAAACCGGTCATCACTCTTTTCAGATAACCCTGTTAACTCCATAAAACGTGAATAACTGTTCAAAGAGCGTAATGTTGCTGAAGTAATGACAATATGAGGAACATTTCGCCAGAGTAAATGTTGTAACTGCTCGCTCACTCGAATACCTGCGCAATGCATAAAAATACGTGACTGATTTTTTTCATATCGACGGCTAAGCCATTTGGATACAGGTGCGCCAGAACTTTGTTCAAGCGAGGCTAAGCGCCATAATTTAGCCATATTCTCAAAATAACCCATCGCTCGACTAGTGACTAAAATTGAACGATGCAGACGCACAATATCTTGTTTCGCAGTCTGCTCTGTCAGATCGCTTAAAATTGCTTCAGATAACCCACGCAGCGCGTCCGTGAGCTTAAATAGCTCTTGGCAGCATAACTGCATTGCTTCGGGTAATACTCCCATTGGGAAAAGGTATTCTGACTCTTTGGATGTCTCAGGAAGTAGTCCATTCGCCAACAATGAGAAATCTCGGAAACAATCCCGTAATTTTTCCGCATGCTGCTGTAGCTTATCCGGATTTGCCAACTTAGGCGGTTTCGCAGGACGAAACTGAGCCACGTATTGCCCGACATGGTGAATAAAATTATCCACTTGAGCGGTAAGCTGAACGAGTGTAATTTCTCCTTCGACTTCTAAAGCATCTCTAGCGACATCGGGAATATGGTGCCCTTCATCGAGAACTAGCAATAATTTTTTCGGATCGGGCAATACCGATTCGCTTTCCATCGCCGCCATAACTAAGGCATGGTTAGCCACAACAACATCGGCATCTTCAATTTCACGGCGAGCAATAAAAAATGGACAGCGTTGATAAAACTGACAATTTCGTCCAAGGCAATTCATTTTATCAGTACTGACTTTACGCCATAAACTATCGCTAAACGCCTTTTTATGATGATCTCGCAACCCATCCCAAGCAAAACTATGAAAATCATTACGTAATTGCTGGCACTGAGCTCTTTCCTCACTATTCGCAATTTCTGTTTTGTCTTCCACTAACAGCATTAGGTCAATTTGCTCCCCTTCCGCGGCACAAATCGCTTCTAAATTTCGCGGACAAACATAGCGAGCTCGCCCGAACGCACCCGTGAATTTTAAATCAGGAATAATTTTACTCAGCAACGGTAAATCTTTACTGAAGATCTGGTCTTGTAGGGCTACGTTGGCAGTGCTAACCACCAAGGTTTTCCCCTCTTCACGCCCAACAGCAATCCCCGGAATCAGGTACGATAATGTTTTACCAACGCCCGTTGGGGCTTCAATAATTAAATGGCGTCCTTCAGCATCTGACAAATTTTTCGCCACTTCAGCAATCATTTGGCGCTGAGGTGCCCGAGAGACAAAGCCCTCGATTTGGTTAGATAACCCTTTATACCATTGAGTTATTTGTTCTTTGATTTTATTTGACAGAGACATAGATACGCTGAAGACCAAGTAAAGAGGATAAGATAACCAATCACAGAAAAAGCAGAAAAGCTGCTAATTAATCTTTTGCGAAACGCTTCGCAAAACTACTGTATTAATTTCCATTATACACAAATTCTGGAAAGCCTTTCGCAAAACACCTATTCGAAGCAAGAAAATCTCCCTGAAAACTTGTTTGCTATTGCCATCCAGTTATACTTTGGCTTCTTCATATCTAATCAGGCTAATAAAAATGAAAAAAGTCGTCATCGCACTGTGCGCTTTATGCGCGTTGAGTTCTATCGGAGGAATTGTGTTAGCAGGGATGAATATTCATACCCGCTCAACGACACCTTTAGAACAAAATCAGGCTCAATCGCCATCAGTATTACCTGCACCTAATCAAATTCAGTAATCAGCCATTAATAATCTAACGGGACGGTGAGTTATGATGTACAACGATTATTTTGTCACGCCAGAGTGGTTAAATTCACATTTTTCAGATAGCAATCTGATTGTACTTGATGCATCAACCCCCCCGCCAACCGCCCCCTATGATTGTTATCAGAGTTATCTTGATGAGCACATTCCACATGCACAATTTTTTAATCAAGATGAAATTGCAGATAAAAGTAGCGACTTACCGCATATGCTGCCTAGTGCAGCCACATTTAGCCAAGCCGTTGGGGCGATGGGTATTAATAACCAGACCCAAGTCATTATTTATGCGCAAAATAACTTATTTTCATCGCCTCGTGCATGGTGGACTTTCCGCACATTAGGCTGTAAACACGTAAAAATCCTAGCGGGTGGAATTAACGCGTGGAAAGCCGCAGGCTTTGCAACACAGTCAGGTAAAATTACACCACCAGCAACACAAACCTTTATTGCAGATAGGCAAAATGCCAATGCCCTGAACCAACAACAAATGTTGGAGATTGCAACTGATGGTAAGATTCAAATCGTTGATGCTCGCGCCGCTGCGCGTTTTCTTGCTCAAGCCCCTGAGCCGCGCCCAGGTTTAAGAATGGGCCATATCCCCGGCAGTAAAAACGTGCCTTGGGATTTATTAGTGGAGAATGGGGAATACAAATCACCAGAACAATTAAAAGCGATTTTTGCCGAGCATGATGTCGATATTCACGCGCCAACAGTGACAACGTGTGGCTCGGGCATGACCGCCGCGGTTGTCTTAATGGCTTTAATGCTACTCGGTAACTCTCATGTTCGCCTCTATGATGGTTCTTGGGCGCAATGGGGTCAAGACAACGGTTTACCCATCGAACCTTAATCTTACTCATTCCCCCATAGCTACTTTTTAAGTATGGGGGAATGTAATTATTCTCTTTGCGCTTATAGTGTAAATATAAAAAGC
>NZ_JAMPSW010000079.1:0-18079 GCF_028484855.1 Providencia sp. PROV033
GCCGCAATAGCAAATGAATTAAGCGCATCAGAAAACGAAAAGAAAAATATTGAAAATAAAATAAAAGAATTAGACTTAAATTTGTTATCAAACAATAGAGAAGAAACAATAAAAAAATGGAAAGAAATTAAATTAGGCTTAAACTCCTATAATGAAGAAAACATTTTAAAACTCAGGGAGTTAATCAGATCCTCGATAAAGTATATATACGTATTCCAGCATGGGGTTTGGCCGAAAAAAGAATTAAAAGTCACACCAGCAGGAAAAGAATACTATGTACATAATGATATTTTTCATATACAAATAACATTTAAAAACGGAATTCGAAAAATGATTGAATTAGACGATAACATAGATGATACAGAAGTAAATACAAATAATAGGACAATAACTAAAAATGGTATTTTATATCCATCTGATGAATACACCAAAATGTTAGAAGATAAAATCAGAATGAATATTTCAAAAAAATAAAAATTAAAATTAATAGGATATATAATGACAGTTTATGCTTACACCAGAGTATCTAAAGCAGACAATGAATATGGAACTACCGATAATCAGATTTCAATAATAGAGTCTCAGCTAAAAATAGATCATATTTATTCTGACATTAACATTTCAGGATCTACACCATTTAATAAAAGACCAGAAGCTCAAAAGATGGTTTCTCTCTTAAAATCTGGTGATGTAATAGTGATAGCAAAGTTAGATAGAGGCTTCAGGGATACGGCTGATTGTTTGAATACGATCAAATGGTTAAAACAAAAGAATATAACGTTAAAGATACTAGACATTGCATTAGATGTATCTACACCTATTGGTGAAATGATACTCACTATAATGGCTTCGGTTGCAACTTTTGAAAGAAAACGAATAGCAGAACGCATCAAAGATGGTTTTAGCTATGGCAAATCAGCAGGTAAAAAATATGGTTATAATAATGAAAAAATAAAAGCTGGTATATTAAAAAGGTCAATAGAAAGAAAAAAATCCACGCAGATTCGATATGATATAATAAAAAAACACCTTAAAGAAAAAATATCAAATAAATCATCTGAACGTATCATGCTTGACTATTTATCTTCTATTGACATTAGAATATCCAGAAGCACATTGAGAAAAATATTAGAGCGTTAATTATATTTTATCATGCTCATCAATATCTAGTTCCTGCGATTAAGAGATCGCACATAGTTCTCATTCTAGGATCATTAATTTGGCTCTCAAGATCATCTGATGTGTAATTCCACATAGCAGTATATATATTATCTCGATATTTAGTAAATTCAGAAGCTTGACCATTTTTTATTGCTTCTTTTTTTAAGATATTCATCAGATCAATCATTGTTGCGTCAGTACATCTTAGTACATACGACGATCTATTCATATCCTGATATTGTGTCGAATATTTTATTCCACCTAAATTTGCGTACTTTCCTGTAAATTCATGAATTTTTAATTTACCATTGTTTTTAGTATTTTGAGGCTTTGTTTCATTTTTGTCATTAAGTTTAGCTGAACCATTATAATTGGATAAGTATTTAATTCTATCCGAATACGATATGATTAGATCATCAACTGTAGTAGACTTATTCCTTATATCTTTTATCCATAACCTTTGAGATTTCGTTAAGTTCTTATCTTTTTTAGCTTCATACAATGAAGCCATGCTTGAATCTAAACTATTCAAAACATCATTAGCACAGATCATTTTTTCTATTGATGTAGATGCTTTATCACAATCAAAGCTTGCACTACTAGCTTTAAAACTGAAAAGTGTCATAACCAACAAAGCTAGCGTAAACGATTTTCGCTGTTTATTCATAAATACACTCACCTCATTCAAACATCTATTCTAAAATAAAGACCAAACAATTCATTATAGCCAAATTTTATTGAGCCTATGTCAAACCCTTTTGTACTAAGTGCGCCAATAAACAGCCCGATAGTGATAGTAAGACCAATGACCGCAAAAATATTTTTCATGAAATTATAAAATTTGTAATCATCTGGATCGCCTTTGTCATCCCAATCATTCATATCTTCTATTCCTATACAATTTTTGTTCTATGTCTATCGAGTAACACCAGTTACTCGATAGACAACACATAACTAATACAACATCACTAGTTTTAACTCGTAAGACAATACTAAGTAATCCTTAGTAAAATGTATACAGAAAACTAAGAGAATCTTAGTCAAATGCTTTTGACTGAGATTTATATGATCACTAAAAGACTAAAAGAAGCACGTTTAAGAGCAGGTTTATCACAAGAAAAACTTGGGATTTTGGCTGGCATTGATGAGGCTTCGGCCAGCGCACGCATGAATCAGTATGAAAAAGGTAAACATACCCCTGATTTCAATACAGTACAAAAATTTGCTAAAGTACTTGATATACCTGTACCATATTTTTACACTGATGACGATTTGCTTGCAGAAATTATTATTAGTTACAAACCACCAGCAGAAAGTAATAAAAAATAATTTATTTACAGTATAAAAAAATAATTTAAACATTAATTCTTTATTATATAACGAGGTATTAATGAAAGAGCAAACTATACAGTTTGATAAAGGCGAAATAACATATTTACCTATAAATGAATTATCTAAAAACTCGTCTTGTGATGATATTTATCTTAGCTGGTTAAAAAACAACTTTAGCTATCTAGAAAAAAATAAACATCAAGATGGCCTTAGACCCCCACAAATCGGTGCTTTATTTTCAGCCCTAGGTTATTTAAAAACCAATTCAAATGAAGCTGCAACAATTGTAATGCCAACTGGAACTGGAAAAACAGAAACGATGTTATCATTAGTAGTTGCAGGGCATTTCAAAAAAACATTAATAATAGTACCATCAGATGCTTTACGGCAACAAACTAAAAGTAAGTTTGTAAACCTAGGCTATGTCCGAACTTTTAAATTAGTACCTGATGATATACTTAACCCTCGGGTAATGATTATAAATGGTGCTGCAAAAAATAAAAAAGATATTGAGCTACTACAAACTGCTAATGTTATTATCACAACTGTAGCATCTCTCAATTTGTTTACTAAAGATCCTTTGCAATTTGTAATCAATAACTGTACTCATCTTATTGTAGACGAAGCCCATCATATTGAAGCAGATAAATGGGCTAAAATTAAATCATATTTTTCTGATAAACCCGTTTTCCAGTTTACAGCAACTCCATTTAGAAGCGATGGGAAAAGAGTTGATGGTAGAGTTATATATGAATACCCTATAGAGCAAGCACAAAAAGATGGGTATTTCAAAGCAATAGAGTTTCACCCTGTAAGGGAGTTTGATGAAAGTAAATCAGATTTAGCAATAGCTAATGAAGCTATAAATTTATTAAAAAAAGATTTGAAAAATAATTTAGACCATATATTAATGGTTAGAGTTAATTCAACTAAAAGAGCAGACGAAGTATTTGAAATATATAAAAAGCACAAAAGCCTAAATCCTATTGTTGTACATACAAAAGTACCTAATTATAAAAATATAATAGCCGATATAAAATCAAAGAAGCATAGAATTATTGTATGTGTTAATATGTTAGGCGAAGGCTTCGATCTTCCTGAATTAAAAATAGCTGCAATACATGATACTCATAAAGGTATTAATATCACCCTACAATTTACAGGCCGATTTACACGTCAAAGAGATGATTTAGGTAACGCTAAATTTGTTGCAAATATAGCGGAGCAGAAAGTCAACGAAGCAATTGAATCTTTATACAAAGAAGACTCTGACTGGAATAAAATAATTAGGACTATTGGAGAAATAAAGGTATCAGAAGTTATTGAAAGTCAAAAATTTAAAGATGAATTTGATTACACCAAAACCAAATTGCTAGATTTAGGTCTAAGCCCAAAAGTAAGTACAGTTATATACAAGACAAAAAATTCAGAATGGGAACCTAAAAACTTCATAAAGATAATAAATAAATCTAATTATCTCGTAGATAAAACAATTAATAAAGAAGAAACAATATTAATTTTCTCATTAAAGACATATAACAAAGTTAATTGGAGTTTTTCTGAAGATTTAATGGATATCATCTGGGAATTATATATTGTTTATTTTGACAAGGCTAATAAACTACTTTATATTCACTCATCAGGCCAAGATACCAATATATCTAGACTTGCAAAATTCATTACTGAAGATCCTACATTAATATCAGGTGATAAAATATTTAGAACCATGTATGGAATAAAAAGAATGAAATTACAAAACGTTGGCCTTAATAAAGCAAGTAAAAATTTAAGATTTATGATGTATACTGGTTCAGATACAAAAGAAGCTATACCTGAGCTAATAACCAAAAGAGCCATAAAATCTAACATTTTTTCCAAAGGATTTGAAAATGGTATTCCAGTAACTTTAGGTTGTTCACACAAAGGTAAAATTTGGTCTATGACCTCAGATTCAGTTCATAATTGGATACGCTGGTGTAATCATATAGGAAAAAAAATACTTGATGATAGTATTGATACTAATGATATTTTAAAAACAGCAATGCAATCTGAAACTATCAATAAATTCCCATCAAACTTAATAGCTTTAAACATAGACTGGCCAATTGAATTAATTAGAAAGTCTCATTACAGTAGTGTTTATTTAATAATTGATGGTACTGAATACAGTATTCATGATTGTGAACTTCAATTAATATCAGAACGCATGTCTGGTAAAGACATAATATTTAACCTCAGCATAGATAATTTATCCTACCCTATTAAATTTTCACTAACAGACCACTATAAATTCACATCAAAAAATAATATAACGTTACAATTAAATAATAAATACTCTGAAAACTTATGTGAATATTTTGATAGACTCCCACCTTCTATATTTCTTTCTGACACTTCAATGATTGAAGGAAATCAACGATTTTATTGTGACGAAAACTATCAAGTACCAATTGATATTAGTAAATTTGAAGGTTGGAAATGGGAAAAAATTAATTTATCTAAAGAATCACAACGTGATGAGCGTAGAAAAGATTCAATTCAATATTATACAATTCAGAAGATATTTTCAGACTATGATATTATATTTGATGATGACGGAGCTGGCGAATCTGCTGATATAGTTGCGTTTAAAATTATTGATGAAATAACTGTTGTGATTGATTTCTTTCACTGTAAGTATTGCCCTGAAAATAAACAGCCATCCTCTAGGGTAGATGATATTTATCAGGTGTCAGGCCAGGCCATGAAGGGAATAAAATGGATTAACGATTTAGATGAACTTTATATTCATTTAAAACATAGAGAAAATTTAAAAATAAAACAAGGAAAACCATCAAGATTTGATAAAGGAACAATAAAAGATTTAAATTTGTTTTTTAAGAGAGCTTCGCTATCTAAAGTTAGAACAAGTTTTTTTATAGTCCAACCTGCTATTTCCATTAATAAACTAACTGAAGATGTTAAATGTATTTTAGGTGCGACAGAAATATATATAAAAGAAACAACAGGTTCTTCATTAAAAATTATAACTAGTTACTAGCTAATATAAGATTTGGTATAAAAAGTTCATTTTTTAGTTATAAGAATGAACTTTTTTGGTATAAGTTTAAATTTAATATATTGTTTTTATTATAAAATAAAGCCTTTTAATATTAGTTAAAATTCAGGATGTAACCATTTTGTATCCTGAATTATTTTTGTAATTCGTCCCTCATAACAAAAATGCGAGCTTGCTCGCCGCACCTCGTGCGTCAATCAAACTCTTGGCGTGGCAAAGTTTTGCCCTCGTTAACAGGTTTATTAAAATAACGGCTAGCGCCGTTGGGCTGAAGCCCAAATCTATTTTATACCATCTTTTATAACCAGTATAAATATTAGTAACTAATAACTAATAACTAATAACTAATAACTAATAACTAATAACTAATAACTAATAACTAATAAGGTTTTTTTATGTTAATTAAAAAAAATCCAAGTTCTAATCCTGAAATCAAAATTAATTACAATCTAACTAGTTTCTATGTAGAAGCCAGAAATACTGAAACTAGAACTCACCAAAAGAAAATTGAAATAGTATATGCTAAATCCTATAATGAAATACCATCTATTCATAGAAAATCTATAGACTTTAACTCTCAACAAAAAATAATAAGTAAAATGGAAATAATCTCTCCAAAGTTTTGGATAATTATTAAAGATAAATATAAAAATGCTATCATTGCTGTTGGTGAGCATTATGCTGCTATCTCTTGGTTGAAAACCACTCGATCAAGACAGTTGATTTTTTCTAAAATTAAACGAGCAAATAAATTTGAATTCACGGTTTCTTTTAAAAATGGAAGTTTAAATGCACCTAAAATAGTTTCAGATAAGAATGAAATAATAAACTCTACAATTGAAGATTTAAGCAAAAAATTTGGTTATACAGAGGTATACAGTCAGTTTATGAAGTTTTTTGATAATTACTCATAATGACTTATTTTTAATAAGAATCAGACCAAAAAATAGAATCATAATATATTATTTCTTAGTCTGATTAAGATGAAAAATCTCTCACTAAACAATCAAAATTTTCTCCAAATCATTTGGCACCAATTCCAACTGATCATTTAATGGGCACCATTCAATATCAAAGCCCATTACCTCTTCAAATTTTGATCTTATTGAGTTCATTATATTTTCCTTAAAGGGAATAATGAACTCATATGTACTGCCTTCGGATGTTCTTTTTCTTTTTTTCTTAAACCCTAATTTATTTAATAATTTACCTAAAGCTATATTATTTATTAGTTCTTTTTTTACGCCATAAATTTGTGCTAAATTCAGGGTTTGTTTATAAATCATAGCCCAATCTTTATTTTGAATAAAAACCTCATTAAATGAGTTTTCATCATTTAATATGTGATATAAAATTTGTTCAGAACCACTAAATGAATACATTTTTACACTATTTAACTCATGTGTTTTTGGTGCAACTCTTGGATTAAAATTTTCAATATTTATTTTTTTTAAATAGCCAAATAGCTTTTCGGCACCACCATTTTTTTCCCAAGCATAGTATTTATCAAATTTGTCAATAGATTGTTTATTACTCTCAGGTACATCAATATATAAGTACCTCCGTTCATCTTTTTCAAACCGAATAATATTTTCTCTATTTGACGCCATAACAATTCTAATATAATTATCTACAAAATAAGTATCGAAACCTTTTCTTTCTATTCTTAATTTATCTTCAGTGATTAACCCTTTTAAAATATCAGTCGCTTGGTTTGTACCTGCAAATGCCTCATCAAAAAAAACCATCAATTTGTTTTCTAATACCGCATTAAAATTACTACTAATATCTTTGCTATTTGTAGAATGCATGTAATGAACGCCAAATATTGATGAAAAAGGCTTCATCAATGATCCTTTACCATAACCTTGACCAGATCTCATAACTATTGCAACACCAGGTTTTTCTTCTGGTTTTTGTATTGCATGAGCAAACCAATTAATTAAGTAATCTATTTTAGCTGTTTCGTTATTACAAATCACCGTAACGAGCTCTAACCATGGCAATATATCACTTTCTTGACTAGGCTCTGGCTTTATTCCGAACCCTTGATAGATATTGAAAACTTGATTATTAATACTTAACGGCTCCTTTTTAGGATCAAATTCTATGCCATTAAGTGCCGCTCTTTTTCTCTGAGAGCATAGCCAAACTTTTGTATATGATTTTAAAAGCTTCCCACCATCCTTCATAGTAATAACACAATTTATATGAGAATAGAGCCGCTCAAAATCGCGATAAGGGTGATATTCGATCTCTTTTTGATTGTTTTTATCGAAAACCCTTAGTATTGCACTTTTTCCACTCAACGATATTGTAACTGATTGATGTATACTCTTAACATAATACTCTAATAATTCAATGTTTTCCCTTGTATTATCCTCAATGAAAATTGGAAGAATCGAATTATTGATTATTCTTTCATCATTATCTTCAGCTTTACCCTTACTCATAACGCTCTCATTTATTTGTATATGTTTGAACAATGGTGCCGCTCAATTATAAGAGTTACTAAACCCAATATAATCTATGGATAGGTGGAAAGAAACAAAATAAACAAAATTATTCATTAAAATTAGCAACTTAAAAATCCACAGATAAAAAACGACATATTAAATTCACTGGAATTTAAAGACATCTATGGAATTTTGATATCCAAATTGATTTTCTCATATAGATTGGATAATTTGTGCTATATCTTTTGACGTTTTTAATTGTCTAATTTCCGTAAAAAGTTCCGATGCCTCACTATACTCTTTACGTAAATAACCTAACCATTGTTTGATACGAGCAACATGATACAAGCCAGTATCACCTTGTTTTTCTAACTGTACGTATTTTTGCAATAATTTAACTACATCAAACCAATTCATTTTAGGCTCATTATATTTCACTACTCGGCTAAGATTTGGAATGTTTAATGCCCCTCTTCCTAACATTACGGCATCACAACCTGTAATTTCTAAACACTTTTGAGAACTTGAGTAATCCCAAATTTCGCCATTTGCAATAACAGGAATTGTTAACCTTTTACGAATTTCGCAGATAGCTTGCCAATTAATACGTTCAGCTTTGTAACCATCCTCTTTTGTACGCCCATGAACCGTAAGTTCCGTTGCACCAGCCTGCTCAACAGCATCTGCTATTTCAAACTTTGGTTCATTAGAATCCCATCCTAAACGTATCTTTACTGTTACAGGGAGCTCGCTAGGAACAGCCTCACGTATTGCTTTAGTCGCTTTGTATATTAGCTCAGGGTCTTTGAGTAATGTAGCTCCACCACCACTTCCATTCACCACTTTTGACGGACAGCCGCAATTCAAATCGACGCCATATGAACCTAGCTCTATAGCTCTAGCCGCATTTTCAGCCAACCATTCAGGAAACTGTCCAAGTAACTGAATACGCACTAACGTTCCTGATAGTGTACAACTTTTATTATATAGTTCAGGGCAAATCCGATAAAAGGATTTAACTGGAAGTAACTGATCTACAACACGTAAAAATTCAGTAATACATAAGTCATAGTCATTTACTTCACTTAAAATTTCTCTAACTAAAGAGTCAAGAACGCCTTCCATTGGAGCTAGTAATACACGCATAGGTCTCTCATAAAACACTACATATTTAAAATTTTAATTATTCGGTAAAATTATATCTTCTCAACATCAAATAATTCAAATTAGCACACCAAATTACAGGCTTACCTGAAGATGCATAATAGCAATCACCGATAATTAGAGCATGACAACCAGCCAATGAGTCTAGTGAATCTTCAATCTTAAAATATTCTTTAAAATCTTGTTCAATCTCAGGATTTATCGCAATACTCAAACCAGAGCTAATATTTCCAGCATTTAACCAAATTTTTCCGTCTTTAGTCTGTCTAGCATCACTGATAAAACCCCAAAATATTCTTTTCTGCTCATTTAGCCAAGGTTTTACATCAGCAAAATTAACAAATAACTGGTTTGCTACTTGCGGTAAACCTACAGAAATCTCATCTTTAATAATAATTTTTTGGTCTGAAGAATATAATTTATCTGAGCGAACTAATTTATATAACACATTTTTCAATGTCATATGAGCAGGAAAACTTAGTCCGCCACCATTTTTTACTTGTTCACTTGTACGTTGCTGACCTGTAGCAATATGTTCTTCTGCATCTATTTTCTTTACATCTACAGTATAATTTTTTTCTTGGCCTAAGTTTAAAACAATCCCGCTATCTAAATCTGCTGCTGGTACACTACCGCCGCCGTCGCCTTCACCGATAACTTCATATGCTGTCGATAGAGAACAATTTTCTTCATGGTGAGCACAAAAATGAGGCGAGTTGTTTCCATAGCTGGATTTTCGAAACCATGCATTTCCATTGCATTCAGTACAAACAAGACTTCTACGCATGAGCTGAAGTCTTTCACTTGATAGTTTATAAAAATTTTCAGCTTCCCAAACTTGATTGTCTTGAGTACATAAAGCTGTATCCATAAAACCTCCAGTTTTTACTTATATCAAACAGTAAGACTTAGAGTTCCTAATATAGCAAACATTAGGAAGATTTATACTGTTATCAAAAATTTATAAAAAGGAGGTTTGCGTTTATCCTACATAAACTTTGTCCACCCACAATTGAGATCTACCCCCCAAGAACCGAGCTCTACCGCGCGGTTGGCATTTTCAGCCAACCACTCGGGATACTGACCTAACAACTGCACTCTCACTAATGTTCCCGAGGGTGTTCGGCTGCCATACTGGAGCTCCGGACATAGCCGATAAAACGTTTTTGCAGGCAGTAATGTATCTACAACTCGTACAAATTCTGTGATGCACAAGTCGTAGTCATTCACCTCACTCAATAAACGGCGAACCAGAGAATCAAGTACCCCTTCCATCGGAGCGAGCAGTACACGCATTAGCTTTCACTACGCCCTTGTCTAACACGCTTCTGAGCGCTTTTCCATGGAGAACCAGCTGATTCAGATTGACCTTTACCCGCGCTTGTATTTGGACGACGAGGACGACTATGACCTTTATTGCTATTACTTCGCTCACCACCACGGTTATCTGGAGAACGACGGTCATTGCGCTGAGAAGGCTTTTGAATCGGCTCAGCTTTGATTGATGGGTTTGGTTCATACCCTTCAATCGCCATTAATGGAATAGATTTTTTCAGTAATTTTTCAATATCTTTCAGCAACTTAGCCTCATCGATACACACTAAAGAAACCGCCATACCCGTTGCTTCCGCGCGCCCAGTACGACCAATACGGTGAACATAATCTTCAGCCACATTAGGCAACTCAAAGTTAACTACATAAGGCAGTTGTTCAATATCCAAACCACGGGCAGCGATATCTGTCGCCACGAGTACACGGATATCTCCCGATTTAAAATCAGCTAAAGCGCGAGTACGAGCTCCTTGGCTCTTATTTCCATGAATTGCCGCTGCTTTTACGCCATCTTTATTTAAATGTTCCGCTAAACGGTTAGCACCATGCTTAGTACGCGTGAACACCAAGACTTGTTGCCAATTCTCGCGCCCAATCATAAATGACAGTAATTCTGCTTTACGATTTTTATCCACTAAATGGACATATTGGGTCACTTGTTCAGACGCAGAGTTACGCGGTGCCACTTCAATCGATACAGGGTTATTCAGCAATTTACTCGCCAACTGTTTAATCTCATCAGAGAACGTTGCAGAAAACAGAAGGTTTTGGCGCTTTTTAGGTAATTTAGTGATCACGCGACGAATGTCGTGAATAAAGCCCATATCCAGCATACGGTCAGCTTCATCCAAAACGAAAACTTCGACTTGAGAAAGATCCACTGCATTTTGGTGCTCCAGATCCAACAAACGACCCGGTGTTGCGATCAGGACATCCACTCCACCACGCAACTTCATCATTTGGGGATTAATGCTCACACCACCAAACACAACAAATGAGCGAATTTTCAAATGGCGGCTATATTCTTTTACGTTTTCAGCCACTTGAGCTGCAAGCTCACGAGTTGGAGTTAAAATCAATGCACGGATAGGACGGCGGTTATTGCCCCGAGGATTGTCTACCAATTTTTGCAAAATAGGTAAGGTAAAACCGGCTGTTTTACCGGTACCAGTTTGAGCACTGGCTAATAAGTCTTTACCCGCTAGAACAGCAGGAATAGCTTGTTGTTGAATAGGCGTAGGACTTTCATAGCCTAATTCATTAATGGCACGCAAGATTTCCTCGTTTAACGCGAGGTCTGAAAAACTAGTCAAATTAATTACTCCGGGCTCCACCGCTTCAATATATTGGGCAGCTCTAGGGGGGAAGGTTTGATATTCAATAGAAGAAAAGCGCAAACTGCCATGCGATACCCAAAAATTCTACCATCATTTGACCGCGATAAATATATTAATTTAGATTGATGAATAAACTAATACAAAATCTGCTTTATATAGTATATATACGTACACAAAACTAAAGATACATCTGTTTTCATCCTGAATAATGAACAAATGCCAACTAAGAGCATGTTAAAAATTTATTTAATTCTGAATCAAAAGGAATGTTTATGAACACAAATTCATCGCCAACATTGCGTGGAGAGAGCGCTAAGCTCCAACTTCTTCTCGCTGCCGCAGACGTTTATGGAGAACAAGGCATTGATGGGGCTACCACTCGCCAAATTGCCCAAGCATCAGGGCAAAACATCGCTGCAATTTCATATTATTTCGGTTCAAAAGAAGGGCTTTATCTGGCGGTTGCTCAGCAAATTGCAAACAATATCAAGGAGAGCTTTGAGGAAAGTATTAATAAAATCGATTACTTTATTAGCCAGCCAGCAGAGTTACAAATTCCTGAAGAAGCACTCGAACTCTTAAAAAACACCATTATTTCTTATAATTTTTTCCAACTTAAAAAAGAAAATCTCAGTTTTTCACGTATCCTTGCTCGCGAACAACTCAACCCAACTGAAGCCTATGGTTTAATTCATGAGCAGGCTTTGGGTCCTATCCATTCACGGCTTAACCGCTTAGTTTCTATCTATATCGGCGCTGATCCAAACGACTTAGCAACATTAATTCACACTCATGCCATTTTAGGTGAAACACTTTCTTTCCGTATTGCGAGAGAAACACTACTGAGGCAAACGGGCTGGAAACACATCAATGAGAATGAATTTAAAATTATTAATCAGGTTCTTATTGAACACATCGATATCTTATTATTGGGGTTACGGCATCGCCAACAATCAGAAAAGTGATATGATATATAGATAAAACTAAATCATAATCTTGAGTAATGAGTTTACCCGTCACTAAGGTTAGTTATGAACACAAAACGCCGCACACAAGTTCTTTTACTGATTATTCTGCTGATTGCCGCCATTTCAGGGGGCTATTACTATCAATCGCTTCAGGACAAAACATTCGCTCTATATGGTAATGTGGATGTGCGTACCGTTAACCTCAGCTTCCGTGTCGGTGGTAAACTCGCCTCTTTAGAGGTTGATGAAGGGGCGCAAGTCAAAGCTGGACAGTTACTTGGAAAATTAGATGACGCTCCTTACATCAATGCCTTAAATAAAGCCAAAGGGCTCCGTGACAGTGCCAAAGCACAATTAGCACTTAAAGAAAAAGGCTATCGCACCCAAGAAATCGCCCAAGTTGAAGCTGAAGTTGCCCAGCGCCAAGCTGCTTGGCAATATGCGGACAATTTTTATAAGCGCCAACAGGGCTTAGCTGCCCAAAAACTGATATCTGCCAATGATCTGGATAATGCTAAAAATAACCGTAATCAAACGCTTGCCGCACTGAAAGCATCCCAAGATAAACTTAATCAATATCAAAGTGGATTTCGCCAAGAAGAGATAGCCGCAGCACGAGGAGAATGGCTACAGGCAGAAGCGGCTGTTGCTCAAGCGGAACTCGACCTTGCCGATACTCAGTTACTGGCTCCTTCTGATGGTACTGTATTAACCCGAGCCATCGAGCCAGGTACCATTATAGGCTCCGGTAATACCGTTTTTAGCGTAACCTTAACCCACCCTGTTTGGGTTCGCGCCTATGTTAGCGAAGCACATTTAGGCGATGCCGTACCCGGTAGTAAAGTTTTGTTATTTACCGATAGCCAACCCAATACGCCCTATCATGGCACTATTGGCTTTGTTTCCCCCACTGCCGAATTCACTCCAAAAAGCGTACAAACTCCGGATTTACGCACTGATTTAGTGTATCGCTTACGCATTATTGTCGATGATCCAAATGATAAACTTCGTCAAGGGATGCCCGTTACCGTTCAATTTGCGGCTCCTCAACAGTAGGGCGCATTATGGCTCAGCAACATATCATTTCGTTAAATTGTGTTGAGAAACATTTTGCCGGACTGGATACCCCTGCCGTTGAAAGCTTAACGACTGAAATTCATGGTGGTTCAGTCACCGGATTAGTCGGGCCTGATGGCGCAGGCAAAACCACACTGATGCGTATGCTTGCTGGGTTACTTAAGCCAGATTCAGGGCAAATTAGTTTAATGGGGTTAGATCCTATCCGAGATAGCATTGAGGTACGAGCTAACCTCGGCTACATGCCGCAAAAATTTGGGTTATATGAAGATTTAACTGTTCAAGAGAACCTTGATTTATATGCAGATCTTCGAGGTGTCGTTGGTGAAGAGCGCCAACAAACCTATCAACAATTACTGACATTCACTAGCCTCGAACCTTTTACTCAGCGTCTTGCTGGTAAGCTGTCAGGGGGAATGAAACAAAAATTGGGGCTTGCCTGTACTCTATTAGGTAAACCCAAAGTGTTACTTTTGGATGAACCCGGCGTTGGTGTTGACCCTATTGCCAGACGAGAACTTTGGCAAATGGTGCACACCTTAGCAGATGAAGGTATGTTGATCCTTTGGAGTACCTCGTATCTGGACGAAGCAGAGCAATGCAAAGAAGTCCTTCTGCTCAACGAAGGCAAGCTACTCTATAGCGGAAAACCGGAGCAGCTGACGCAGAAGATGGTGGGTCGTTCATTTTTACTCGAAGTGCCCGCCACCCAAAAACGTACCATTCTACAAAATGCATTAGTCTTGCCAGAAACCACAGATGGCGTAATTCAAGGGCGTTATATTCGATTAATTTTAAAACCCCAAGCCTCTCAACAGAGCTTACTTCAAGCGTTGAAAATGGATCATCAAACGCTTATTGAAGCCGAGCCTCGCTTTGAAGATGCCTTTATTGATCTCTTGGGTGGCGGTCCATCCCATCGTTCCGAACTCGCGGCTATCGTGCCACAAATTCCGCCAGCACCTAATGAAACGGTGATAGAAGCTCGCAATCTGACCAAAAAATTTGGGGATTTCGCAGCCACTGATACTGTCAATTTCCAAGTCAAACGGGGAGAGATTTTTGGGCTATTGGGACCGAATGGTGCAGGTAAATCTACTACGTTTAAAATGATGTGTGGGCTCATGAAACCCACCGATGGGCAAGCATTAGTGCTTGGGATGGATTTAAAAACCAGCTCAAATAAAGCTCGCCAACATCTCGGGTATATGGCGCAAAAATTTTCCCTCTATGGCAACCTCAAGGTCGGGCAAAACTTAAAATTCTTCTCCGGTGTATACGGTCTACATCATAAACAGCAAACCACCAAAATGCAGGAAATGATCAACGCCTTTAATTTTACGCCAATTATTAGCCAAATTACCGACTCCTTACCTCTCGGTTATAAACAGCGACTCGCCCTCGCCTGCTCCTTGATGCATGAGCCAGATATTCTCTTTTTAGATGAACCCACGTCTGGTGTAGACCCGCTAACTCGCCGAGAATTTTGGTTACATATCAATGGGATGGTGGATAAAGGTGTAACCGTGATGGTCACAACCCACTTTATGGATGAGGCGGAATACTGTGACCGTATAGGGCTCGTTTATCATGGTAAAATCATTGCAGCGGGCACACCCGATGAATTGAAGCAGCAAGTTGCTAGCACTAAAAACCCCAATCCTTCCATGGAAGATGCTTTTATTGAATTGATTTTTAACTACGATAAACAGCAGGAGGCGCAATGAGTACTACCGCTTCAGGTTTTTCATGGCGTCGGCTAAAAGCACTCTGCTGGAAAGAGAGCAAACAGATTGTTCGTGATCCCAGCAGCGCATTGATAGCCATTGTTATCCCGCTGATGCTGCTGTTTATTTTTGGTTATGGAATTAATCTCGACTCCAGTAAATTACGCGTTGGTATCTTGATGGATCAACAAAGCCAACCCGCTCGTGAATTAGTGGATACCTTTACAGGGTCGCCTTTTATTGATGCCACTATCAGTAATAACCGCAACTTATTGATTAATAAAATGCAGGCCGGAGAAATTCGCGGCATCGTGGTGATCCCCGTTAATTTTGCAGAGCAACTTTTGCGTCCCGATGGACATGCGGCAATTCAAGTGATTACCGATGGGAGCGAACCCAATACTGCCAATTTTGTTCAAGCCTATACCAAAGGGGTATGGCATACATGGCTTATCCAACAAGGTGAAAATCAAGGATACCCAACTGACCCACTGATCGAACTTAATATGCGCTATTGGTTTAATGAAGCGGCATTAAGCCAGCATTTTATTATTCCAGGCGCAATTAGTATTATCATGACTGTTGTCGGTGCGATATTAACGTCATTGGTTATTGCTCGAGAATGGGAGCGCGGTACGATGGAAGCGCTGCTTTCCACCCAAATTACCCGCACTGAGTTACTACTTTCTAAATTATTGCCTTACCAGCTTCTCGGCTCCTTTGTCATGGTGCTGTGTATGCTGGTGACAACCTTGATATTGGATATTCCGTATCGTGGCTCTTTATTAATTTTATTTGTGATCACCAGCTTATATTTAGCAACCGCGTTAGGCATGGGATTACTCATTTCCACTATTACTCGCAATCAATTTAATGCGGCAATGGTGGCACTAAATGCCGCGTTCTTACCTGCGATTATGCTTTCTGGATTTATTTTCGAAATCGATAGTATGCCGGCATTTATTCAAGTCGTGACCTATTTCATTCCGGCTCGCTACTTTGTGAGTAGCCTGCAAACCTTGTTTTTAGCGGGGGATATCTACTTGGTATTATTGACTGATTTCTTACTGCTGATTGCCTCAGCCATATTATTCATCGGCTTAACGGCGTTGAAAACGCGCCGTCGTTTGGATTGAGGTTCCTATGTTTTATCGCCTTTACACCTTAATTATGAAAGAGTTGCAATCGTTATTACAGGAAAAACAGACTCGTATTATTTTGATCATGCCAGTCATTTTCCAGATGATTCTCTTTCCGCTGGCAGCAACCTTAGAAGTCACGAATACCACCATTGCCATTTTTGACCAAGATAGCGGTGAGCACTCTATTGAACTCACCCAACGGCTAGCCAAAGCGAGTGCATTTTCTCATGTTCTTTTGCTAAAAAATGAAGCGGAGATCCGCGATACGATCAATAACCGTAAAGCCCTATTGGTCGTCCGTTTTAATCAAAATTTCAGTGCAGATATTGCCAGTCATCACACCGCTAATATGATGCTACTACTCGATGGTCGAAACTCAAATAGCGCGCAAATTGCCGCGAACTATATTGAGCAAATCGTCACGCAATACCAGCAGGAGCTCACGCAAACACAGCTGAAGCCCAATAATAGTGAGCTGATAGTCCGCAATTGGTATAACCCAAATCTAGATTATAAATGGTTTATCGTGCCATCGTTGGTCGCGCTGATTACGACGATTGGGGTTCTTATCGTAACCTCGCTGTCAATTGCGAGAGAGCGTGAACAAGGTACTCTAGATCAATTATTGGTTTCCCCTCTCACGACATGGCAAATCTTTATTGGTAAGGCAATCCCGGCTTTAGTCGTTGCCACCGCACAAGCTACCTTAGTGTTAGTGATTGGGATCTTTTGCTATAAAATCCCGTTTGCTGGTTCACTATTACTGTTCTACGGTACGATGATCTTTTATGGCTTATCGCTGGTGGGGTTTGGTTTGTTGATCTCTGCATTATGTTCGACACAGCAGCAAGCGTTCATCGGGGTATTTGTGTTTATGATGCCAGCAGTGTTGCTATCGGGTTATATCTCACCTGTCGAGAATATGCCTGTTTGGCTGCAAGACATTACATGGATTAACCCGATTCGCCATTTCACGGATATTACCAAGCAGATCTACCTCAAAGATGCCGACTTCTCGGTGATATTTCATAGCCTATGGCCACTTCTGATTATTTTCCTAGTCACCAGTACCCTAGCCTATTATCTATTTCGCAAAAAAATCGCGTAATAACCAGATAGAAGCCATAAAAAACCCCGCAACAACTGAGTTATTGCGGGGTTTCGTGTTTCAATCTGTTCAACTAACGATTAACGGCGATCACCAAAAATACGCAGTAACATTAAGAACAGGTTGATGAAGTCTAAGTACAGAGATAACGCACCCATAATTGAGTATTTACGCATATTTTCTCTGTCATCTTGGTTGATCTGCTCACCCATTTCTT
>NZ_JAMPSW010000080.1:0-17477 GCF_028484855.1 Providencia sp. PROV033
GCCTCAGTAATATTGCGGAATAAAATTCGTTGACAAGCAGCAACGTAATCCAATTTGCTTAATCGATAAATTGAAAAATAACCCTAATAATCACCATTTAGGGCTGTTCAGTTGCCCCAATAATGATTAAAGTAAATTTAATGAATAACTAAGAGGGCAATGTATGCTGTATATCTTCGATATGGGTAATGTGATTATTGATATCGACTTCAATCGTGTATTTGATAAATGGTCTGAACTGAGCGGAACCCCAAGTTCAGAAATCAAAAAGCGATTCACTTTTGGCAATATCTTCCAGCTCCATGAGTGTGGCAAAATTTCAGATATCGAATTTGCTGAACTGCTTTGTGAAGAGATGGGTATCACTCTAAGCTTTGAAGATTTTGCAGAAGGCTGGCACTCAATTTTCATCTCACTAAGACCAGAAGTCATTGATATTATGGAACGTCTGCGTGAGCAAGGTCACCGTGTTGTTGTGTTATCTAACACCAACCGCCTACACTTGGATTATTGGCCAGAACACTACCCAGAAATTGCAGCTTCCTCTGACTTCCTGTATTTATCCCAAGATTTAGGGATGCGTAAACCAGATCCAGAAATTTTCAAATATGTTCTGGAATCTGAGGAATTTGACGCCGCCGATGCCGTTTTCTTTGATGATGTTGAAGAAAACGTCAAAGCCGCAGAAGCGCTTGGTATCAAAGGTGTCCATGTTCTGAATAAAGATACGGTGCCTGAATATTTCCGTACTTACGATTTTAGTGCAGAAGTCGAATAATCCCGTTCTTAATAAGGAGTAGCGATAACGTTACTCCTTCTTTTTTATCGAGTACCCATGATTGCATTAATTCAAAGAGTCACTCACGCGAGTGTAGTTGTTGATGAAAAAACAGTGGGACAAATTGGTCCCGGTCTTTTAGTTTTGCTGGGTGTTGAAAAAGACGATGACGAGCAGAAAGCAAAACTCCTTTGCGAGAAAGTTCTTGGATATCGTATTTTTAGCGACGTACAAGGCAAAATGAATCTCAATGTTCAGCAAGCTGGTGGAAGTCTACTCGTAGTTTCACAATTTACATTAGCAGCAGATACGAATAAAGGAATGCGCCCGAGTTTCTCTGGTGGAGCGGAACCCACAAAAGCTGACCAATTATATCAATACTTTGTTGAGCAAAGTCGTACGCAAGGTATCACGACTGAAACCGGTGAATTTGCTGCGGATATGCAAGTGAACTTGACCAATGATGGTCCAGTCACCTTCTGGTTACAAGTGTAGAAAAATCGTTTAAGGGAGGGGGAGAGATGTACCATTTACGGACACCGAAAGATGAACTTGAATTCGCTGCATATTATCAATTTCGTTGGTCAATGCTGCGAGAGCCGTTCAAACAACCCCTTGGCTCGGAAAAAGACGGTTATGACCTAACCGCTCACCACCAAATGGTGGTCGATGAAAAGAATCGTATCTTAGCGATTGGTCGCTTGTATATTAATGCAGATAACGAAGGTGCTATCCGATTTCTTGCTGTGAATCCCGTTATGCAAGGTAAAGGTCTTGGCAAGCTCATTATCATGGCACTTGAAACCATTGCAAGGCGTGAAGGCGTCAAACGCATTGTTTCCAGTGTGCGAGAAGAGGCGGTACCGTTCTTTGCAAAAATGGGTTTTGAAAGTCGCGGAGAAGCGATGGGTGAGCTCAAAACGCCAGTTCGCCATTATTTAATGATTAAGCCAATTGAGACCTTAGATCAAATTCTTCATCGCCCTGATTGGTGTGGTGAACTTCAGCAAGCTTGGCACAAATACATTCCCTTGAGTGAAAAGATGGGCGTGCGCATTGAGCAATATACGGGTAAGCGATTTGTAACGACCATGCCGGAAGCCGGAAATCAAAACCCTCATAACACCATTTTTGCAGGTAGCCAGTTTTCTCTTGCCACATTAACTGGTTGGGGAATGATTTGGTTATTATTACAAGAAAATAAGCTAGGCGGAGAAATCGTGCTGGTGGATGCCAATATTCGCTATGCAAAACCCGTTAGCGGACGCCCAACGGCAGTCGCGGATCTTTCTCATCTCAGTGGCGACCTTGACCGTTTAGCTCGAGGTAGCAAAGCACGAGTCAAATTGGAAGTGCATGTTACTAATGCAGAAAACCAAGTGGGTGCAGTGTTTAGTGGTGTATACATGGTATTACCTGAATCGAAGACAGATAAAAACGCCTAACTTAACCATGTAAAAATAAAAAGCAGGATATCTGATAGGATATACCTGCTTTTTTATTATCTATTCATTGAGATTACTGAGTCACAATAGTCGGCACGTGTCCATCAACAGGATAGGTGTTAGCCGCTGGGGTAGCTTGAGACTCTGTGGATGGCTCTTGGGAAGCCATGCTAGAGGTGACATACCCATCAACGATAGTACGGACAATACGGCTTCCCTGAAGGGGGACCGCGGTTAATTTTCCATTTAAGCTCGATGCAAGGGGCGATGCGAGTAAATCCCCTTGTAATGAGGCCTCAAAATCCCCCCACATCTGCGGTGAAAAGCCTGACCAGCCCCATTGATTCAAATTACCTAAATCAATGTTGGTGCCTGATGCACGTAATTCAAAAAGTACTTTATTCGGCTCTTGCTGTGCCAGTAAACCGATTTTTGCGATACCACGGTCAATGCTTCCACTGAGGCTGGCGGCGGTACGCCCATTACTTCCTGCTATTTCTAAAAGAGGACGGCGGATCATCACTTGATTGATGGTACCTGCATCAGCATTGAATGTCGCTTGCCCCCGCCAAATTCCCCACTGTTTTTGCTTGATGAGGTCAACATAACGAATATTGCCACTGAGCGCCGTAAACTCAAAAGGAAACTCGGGTTGAATATTCATTAGCAAAGATTGCGTGATGGTGAAGTTATCAATGGCGAATGTGGATAACCACGCTGGCGCGGGTTGAGCAAAGAACGAGAGCCAATTATCTGGCAAAGTATACAGAACCCCAGCGAGTGTTCCCTCAGTGATGGTCAGTGATTTATCATTACGTTGCCAAATCGCACTTAGATTAAAAATGCCTTTATTGTAGTAGCCTGAGAGCTTATCAATATTGAGGTTATCACCGTCAATGCTCAGCTCACCGATGAGCGTATCAACCTGTTGGTCCTGAATAACCAATTGCTCGACATTGAAATTAATATGGCTTTTGGGGCTGCTCCAACTGCCTCTGACAAGGCTAATTTGATCAATTTCGCTGCTCAATCCAGAAAGCGCCCAGTCACGTCCCTGAATATCCACATTGGTGAGCTGTAGCTGGTTAATTTGTACTGTTCGATGGCTATTTATGGCATCAAATAAAGCATCAAATGTGAGGTCATTTTGCCAGCCAACTTTATTCATCGAAAGGCTATCTATCGTGATTGAACCGTCGGAAAACCATTTGCCTTTGCCCGCTATCGCGCCATTATTGAGATAGCCACTGACTTGGCTAAAGTCTGTCACTTTTTCCTGTAATTTCCCAGTTATTGCCACATTTCTAAAGGGGAGTGAATTAACCATCATTTGGTTGGTAGTAAAACGAAAATCACCATAACCAAACGGGTTTTTAACGGTTGGTTTCCATGGCGTGATTCCACCTGTAAAACCCGCGACTTGTAATGTATTGGTCCCTTGGGTTAATTGGATTTGGCTATTTTCAAATTGCAGGACTTTTGCTGAAAGCGGTAGTGGCGTTGTTTTATCGGTAAAATTTACAGATAAGTTGCCTTGAGTCATCGTTAAACGTTGGATGGCTTCACCACTAAAAAGATGACGCCAATTAATATCTACAACAATCTGCCGAGCATCAAGATCAAGGTCTTTATTGTTAGATACAATGGTAATGTCTTGGAAAATAAATTTACCCGGCTCAGAGAACTGGTGCCCCATGATGCCGACCTTAATATCATAAGGTGTAAATTTACTCAGGAACTGGCTTGCATAACTGGCACCCCAGCGGGTTTGTAAGGCAATATAGCCAGCGAGCAACACAATGAAAAGAAGCAGAAAAATATAACCGATAAACTTCAATAACCCTTTCACGTTTGTCTGCTCCCTTATCAATCAGATAGAAATAGAAATCGCCGATATGTTTAATATATCGGCAACTGAAGGATAGCATACAGAAGAACCGCCGACGTGTTCAACATTTGCGGCAGTATGGGAGATTATTTTTCGTGAGGGAAAATCAGGTTCAGTACAATCGCAGTTAAGCCACCGGCAGCAATACCGGATGAAAACAGGGTTTTCAGCCAATCAGGTGCGAATTGTAGAATTAAAGGTTGCTGGGAAACACCCATGCCGACGGCAAGCGACAACGCAATGATCATAATGGCGCGACGATTAAGCGGCTCACGTGAAACAATGCGTACACCCGATGCCGCAATGGTACCGAACATAACAATTGTAGCCCCACCTAGAACAGGCTCAGGAATTTGTTGCACAAAACCTGCCACTGCTGGAAATAGACCCAGCAGCACTAACATTAGCGCGACTAAGTAACCAACATAACGGCTAGCCACCCCAGTTAATTGGATCACACCATTATTTTGCCCAAAGCAGGAGTTAGGAAAGGTATTGAATACCGCAGAAACCATGGAGTTTAGACCATTTGCCAAAACTCCACCTTTAATGCGTTTCATATACAGCGGACCACGCACTGGTTGTTCTGAGACATCAGAGGTCGCCGTGATATCACCAATGGTTTCTAAAGAGGTCACCATAAAAATCAAGATCAATGGGATCAGCAAGTTCCAATCAAAAGAGAGACCATAATAGAAAGGTTCAGGAATCGTTATCAGGGATTGCTTGGCATCACTGGCTTGTGCTGTTGGCAGCATATCCATCCACCATGCAGCAAGATAGCCTACCGCCATCGCAATCACTAAAGAAGCAACACGTAGGTACGGATTTTTCTGACGAGTTAGCAAAATAATCACGGCTAAAACAATACCGGCTAGAATCAGGTTATCAGGGGAGCCGAAAGTATTATCACTCAGCGCGCTGTAACCACCACCGATAGAGGTTAAGCCGACTTGGATTAACGATAAACCAATAATCATCACGACAACACCTGAAACCAGTGGTGTGATAACTCGGCGAGCCAAATGTAAAAAGCGAGATAAGATGACTTCAGTCAGCGCTGCGACCATTAAAGTGCCGAATAATGCAGCCATCATTGACGGAATATCGGCTCCGCCTTGCTTAAGTGCAACACCACCCATAATCAATGGTGCAACAAAGTTGAAACTGGTGCCTTGAATTGACAGTAACCCAGAGCCGATAGGGCCCCAAGCACGGATTTGAATTAATGAAGCAATTCCTGAAGCAAACAATGACATGCTAATAATGCGCTGGGTATCGTGAGCGGGTAGCCCAAGTGCTTGGCAAATCAACATTGCAGGGGTGATAACGGCGACAAACATCGCTAATAGATGTTGCCCAGCAGCAAACAGAGCCTGAGGAAGCGGAGGTCTATCTTCAAGGCGGTAGATCAGTTCACTTTGATTTTGTACTGTTTTTTCAACATTTTGTTCTTCAGATGCCGTTGCGTTCATTGTTCCAGTTCCACTAGCAAAAAGCGCATTTTAAAGAGAATAATACAAAAAGCAATCGTTTGCGCAAAAAAATTAAGTTGGGTTTTAAATTAAGAGCGTCACATTTTTATATGTTTTAACTTGTATTTATCGCGATTTTTTTTTCTAATCCCTGCACCTGCTTTTGGCGTTTTAAGGAAAAAAATAACGTCTAATTAGTTTTAAATAATATTAACAACAGACGAGGTACGTAAATGTATCATCTCGATGTCTACGGCACACTGGTCGCAGCCACGCTAGTGCTATTACTCGGACGTAAACTGGTAAAATCGGTTTCATTTCTTGAAAAGTACACCATCCCTGAACCCGTAGCTGGGGGATTATTAGTTGCTTTTAGCCTGTTAGTGGTTAAGCAAGTTTTTGACTGGAGCCTTTCTTTCGACTTATCACTGCAAGAACCGATGATGCTTGCATTCTTTGCAACCATTGGTTTGAATGCCAACTTAGCTAGCTTAAAAGCTGGTGGTAAGGCATTGTTAATCTTCATTTTTGTCGTCGTCGGTTTATTACTGGTTCAAAATACAGTCGGTATCGCACTCGCGAAATTATTAGGTCTAGACCCTCTGATGGGACTATTAGCTGGTTCAATCACTTTATCGGGTGGTCATGGTACTGGTGCTGCATGGGGTAAAATCTTTACGGAAGATTACGGCTTCAGGAGTGCAACTGAAGTTGCGATGGCCTGTGCAACTTTTGGTTTAGTACTTGGTGGACTCATTGGTGGTCCTGTTGCACGTTTCTTAATTCGTAATATCCCAACACCGGGTACTGCGGATGAGGACAAAGATGTTCCTACCGCATTTGAAAAACCACAATCCAACCGTATGATTAACTCAATGGTGCTGATTGAAACTATTGCGTTGATTGCTATCTGTTTATTAGCCGGAAGCTGGATTGCAGGGTTACTAGCAGGTACGGCATTTGCACTGCCGAAATTTGTATGTGTCTTGTTTGTCGGGGTTATTTTAAGTAACAGCTTGTCTTTACTTGGTTTTTATCGAGTATTTGACCGCGCAGTGTCTGTCATGGGTAACGTTAGCCTATCCTTATTCTTAGCGATGGCTCTCATGAGTTTAAAACTGTGGGAACTGGCATCTTTGGCGATCCCAATGTTAGTTATTCTCGGCGTTCAAGCTTGTGTAATGGCGTGTTATGCGATTTTTGTTACCTTCCGAGTCATGGGCAAAAACTATGATGCTGCGATTTTGGCTGCAGGTCATTGTGGCTTCGGTTTAGGGGCAACACCAACGGCTATCGCTAACATGCAAGCCGTGACGGATAAATTTGGTCCATCTCACTTAGCATTCTTAGTCGTACCAATGGTTGGTGCATTCTTTATCGATATTGTGAATGCGTTAGTCATCAAGTTCTACTTGTGGTTACCCGTTTTTCCAACAATTGGCGGTTAACACGCAATAAGTATTTAAGTAAATACAAACATATATAACTAAATGTATAAATAAAGCAGGTATTGCCGTGGACATGGATGTGTTCACGGCAATTTTCATTTTAGGTGGGCGAAAAAAGTCGGTGAGATAAAAAGAGCTTAAGCGTGACTGTATTGCTCGCGTTCGGGAAGCCAGCGCTCAATAATCTTCTGAGCATGTTCAGGGTAGTTTTGTTGTATGTGGCGTGCGAGACGTTGCACTTCCGGCAACATATACTGATCGCGCAATAAATCAGCGACTTTAAAGTCAGCATTTCCCGTCTGTCTTGTGCCTAATAGCTCTCCTGGTCCGCGGATCTCCAAATCTTTTTGAGCAATCACAAAGCCATCGTTGCTGTCACGTAAAACCTGCAAGCGCTGCTTAGCAGTATGGGTGAGTGGCGTTTTATAAAGCAGTACACAGTGCGATGCAACGGAACCACGACCAACTCGCCCTCGTAACTGGTGCAACTGCGCTAGCCCAAGTCGTTCTGGGTTATCAATAATCATTAAACTCGCATTAGGAACATCGACACCGACTTCGATTACGGTGGTAGCAACTAACAACTGAATTTCGTTATTTTTAAAAGCCGCCATGATGCTCTGCTTTTCGGTAGGCTTCATTCTACCGTGTACCAGACCTACTTTGAGTTCAGGTAATGCAAGTGCGAGTTCTTCACTTGTAGCTTGAGCTGCTTGGGCTTCAAGTACCTCAGAATCATCAATTAATGTACATACCCAGTAAGCTTGTCGTCCTTCCTCTAAACAAGCTTGGCGAACACGTTCGACAATGTCGCTACGTCGCGAATCAGGAATTGCGACGGTGGTGACTGGTGTTCTTCCCGGAGGAAGTTCGTCAATCACTGATGTATCTAGGTCAGCATACGCGGTCATCGCTAGCGTGCGTGGGATTGGCGTGGCGGTCATAATTAATTGATGAGGATGGAAACCTTGTTGTTCACCTTTCTCACGCAACGCGAGCCGCTGGTGAACGCCAAAGCGATGTTGCTCATCGATGATGACTAACCCTAATGAATGAAAGCTAACGTGTTCTTGAAAGATTGCATGGGTACCAATCACCATAGAAACTTCGCCATTAGCAATAGCATCTTGCTGCTGCTGGCGGGCTTTACCTTTCTGTTTTCCAGCCAACCAGCCAACTTTAATCCCTAAAGGCTCGAACCATTGTTTAAATGTGCTCGCATGCTGCTCTGCGAGGATTTCAGTCGGTGCCATTAATGCCACTTGTTTGCCATTTTCAATGGCGCAAATTGCGGCTAAGGCAGCGACCAAGGTTTTTCCTGAACCGACATCGCCTTGGATCAAACGCATCATCGGCGCATTTTTGTGTAAATCAGCTTCGATTTCCGCGACAACGCGTTTTTGAGCATTGGTTGGAGAAAAGGGTAAATTTGCCAGTAGCGGTGTTTTCAATTTTCCAGTGGAAATCAATGGCTCAGCATAGAGCCGTTCATTACCTGCTCGAATCGCAAGCATGCTTAAATGGTGAGCAAGTAGTTCTTCTAGGATCAAGCGCTTTTGAGCGGGATGATGACCTTTTTCCAACTCGTCTAATGAGACATCGGGCGGCGGGTTGTGCAGTAGCCGAATTGCGTCAGGTAAACTAATTAAGCTACGGCTAAATTCTTCAGGAAGGAGTTCCTGAATGTTACTGCTGTCTAACATGGCAATCGCTTGATCCATCACTTTGCGCAGTGTGGCTTGGCGAACGCCTTCAGTTGTCGGGTAAACCGGTGTTAAGTTTTCTTGAAGGGTGACATTATCCGCTTCTTGGGACACTTTATATTCAGGGTGAATAATTTCAGGTCCAGTATTACCGCGCCGTACTTCGCCATAAGCGGTAACTTGGCGACCTTCTGCTAAGCTATTTTTCATCGCAGCAGAAAAGTTGAAAAAACGCAGAGTTAAATTGCCTGTACCGTCGCTTATCAGGCAGGTCATCATACGTTTGCGACCAAATACCACTTTGGTTTGCAGAACTTCGCCAGTGATAGTGGCGGTGGTGCCGGGCATGAGGTCTTTAATGTGGTATAAACGCGTATGATCTTCATAACGAAGTGGAAAATGTAGAAGCAGGTCCTGAACGGTGTTCAAACCTATTTTACGCATTTTTTCTGACTGGCTGGCACCAATGCCATGCAGTGAAGTCAGTGAAATGGTATTAAGTAGACCACGGTTCATGTCGATTCCTTAGCTGAGTTGTTTTCTCTTCATTTTTTCAGAAAGCTGCATGTGTGCCCACCAAATATCATCGGCTTCTATTTGACCCTGTTGGTTAATATATGGGCGAGGAAGGCCTTTGCGTTTTGCGACTTCGGCGAGTACGGGATATCCCCCCTCAAACAGCCACTCTTGTTGTTCCTGCTCAGATAATAGACTATTTTCGCGATCATACATGCCTGCCAATTGGCGCTGGCGCTGGGCTTCATACAAAATAAGTGCAGAGGCGACGGAGACATTGAGTGACTGAACCATTCCAACCATAGGAATGATAATATGCTGATCTGCAAGGGCTAATGCTTTGTCGGAGATCCCCGTTTTTTCCTGTCCCACCATAATACAGGTTGGTTGGGTATAATCAATTTCGCGAAAATCAACGGCACTATCCGATAGGTTAGTGACTAGAATCTGCATTCCTTGGGATTTTATTTGAGAAATTGCGTTTTCAGTGGATTGATGGGGGATGACCTTTACCCAGCTATTGCTTCCCGCAGCGGAAGACACGGAAAGTTTAACGTGTTGGTCTGGCCAAACAGCATGAATATTGTGGATCCCCACGGCATCAGCACTGCGCACAATGGCAGAAACATTATGGGGTTTATGGATCTCTTCGAGGCAGAGAGTTAGGTCGGGCTGCCGCATCGCCATCATTTGGCAAATGCGGCGATAGCGGCGTTCATTCATAGTATGTTTTGGTATTTTTTAATTATATCAATTAATTACGATTTCGACTGACACGAAGTACATCAGGCATAATACGAATTTTACGCATGACGTTCGCCAATTGAATTCGGTTTTTAATTGATAAGCGAATAAAGGCACAGTAAACACGACCATCTTTTTCTTCGGTATTCATGCTTTGAATACTTGAATTCGCGTCATTGATAGCTGCGGTCAAGTTAGCCAATGCACCTTGATGGTTTATCATATCGACTTTAATTTCAGCGATAAAATCAGTATCTGTCTCGGTATCCCACTCGACAGCCATAAATTTATCGGGTTCTTTTTGGTAACCGCGAATATTACGGCAAGACTCATGGTGAATAACCAAACCTTTACCTGGGCTAATATGCGCAATAATAGGGTCCCCAGGGATCGGGCGACAGCATTTTGCGAAGGTGATCAAGACACCATCAGCACCTTTGATAGACAGTTTATGACGGTTTTCTGTAATAACAGGCTCTTCAACTGCATTTGGTTGAGCACTTTGAGGGTTATTTTGTAAGTTGCGTGCAACCACAACACTCATGGCATTACCTAAACCAATCTCAGCGAGCAAGTCATCAACAGAGTGCAGCTTCATGCGTGCTAATTCAGCATCGATGCTTTCACGTGGAATATCGGTGATTTTTGTTCCTGCACCTAACGCATGATTGAGTAGACGACGACCTAAATTGACAGAGTCTTCGCGTTTTAAATTTTTCAGCAGTTGGCGGATTTTCGCACGAGCTTTGGAGCTCACGACAAAGTTTAACCATGCAGCGTTTGGTCGAGCTCCCGGAGCAGTAATAATTTCAACTGTTTGACCACTCGAGAGTGGTTGGGAAAGCGGGTAAGGTTGGCGATCAACACGTGCACCGACGCAGGCATGACCGATGTCAGTGTGAACAGCGTAAGCAAAGTCAACAGGGGTTGCGCCTGTCGGTAATTCGACAATACGACCTTCAGGAGTGAAAACGTAAATTTCGTCAGGAAACAGGTCTGATTTTACACTTTCAATAAATTCAAATGAGCTCCCCGCACTCTGTTGGAGTTCGAGTAAGCTTTGCATCCAGCGCTGTGCTTTTACCTGTGCTGTGGTTCCCTGCTCCCCTTGTGCTTTGTATGCCCAATGAGCAGCAACACCCATTTCTGCCATTTGATCCATGTCTTCAGTACGAATTTGTACTTCAACAGGAACCCCGTGAGGCCCGATTAAGGATGTATGTAGGGATTGGTAACCGTTAGCTTTAGGAATGGCAATATAGTCTTTAATACGCCCCGGACGAGGTTTATAGAGACTGTGCATTTGACCTAAAACACGGTAACAGGTATCAACGTCTTCAACGATGACGCGAAAGGCATAGATATCCATAATCGAATGGAATCGCTGCTCTTTTTGATGCATTTTTCGATAAATAGAATACAGATGTTTTTCTCGACCGCTGACGGTACAAGGTATACCTGCTTCAGTTAATCGACCGTCAATTTCCGAAAGGATTTTTTGGATCATTTCTTTGCGGTTACCTCGGGCGGATTTCACCACTTCCTTGATAACTCGATAACGGTTTGGATAAAGCGCTTCAAAACCTAGCTCTTCAAGCTCAGTTTTAATATGGTGGATACCTAAACGGTGCGCGAGGGGACTGTATATTTCCAGCGTTTCACGCGCTATGCGGCGACGCTTATCGGGTCTAAGTGACCCAAGCGTGCGCATATTGTGAGTGCGGTCTGCCAGTTTGATCAAAATGACACGGATATCTTTAACCATTGCCATGATCATTTTGCGGAAGTTTTCTGCTTGAGCTTCTTTCTTGTCGCGGAAATTCAGCTTATCCAGTTTGGAAACGCCTTCAACAAGCCCTGCAACGGTGGTTCCAAACAATTGCTCGATGTCTTGAAATGTCGCTGGAGTGTCTTCAATCACATCATGAAGTAGCGCAGCCATCAGTGTTTCATGATCCAAACGCATTTCAGCCAGAATACAAGCAACGGCAACAGGGTGAGTAATATAAGGCTCACCACTGGAACGGGTTTGTCCTTCATGGGCATCCCGTGCGACAACATAGGCTTTTTTCAGTAACTCAACTTGCTCCTTAGGGAGATATTGCTGAATTATGAGATTTAGGCTTTCAAACAGATACAAGGCAGACCCACCTTAGTAATTAGCGACGACCTTCAGCGATCGCAGAAACTGCCTGCATTTCAGCGGCTTCTTGCTGTTCCTGGCGTTCACGCACATCCAAAATGTGACCGTTAATTAAACCTTCTTCTACTTCACGTAGCGCGATAACAGTATGCTTATCGTTTTCTTCTGGAACTAAAGGATCTTTACCACCAGTTTGTAACTGACGAGCTCTACGTGCTGCGACCAGTACGAGGTCAAAACGGTTACCAATTTTTTCTACTGCGTCTTGAACAGTTACGCGTGCCATAAGTGTGCTACTCCAAAGAAATAAAAAAATGACCTGATATGATACTGAAACTATTCTCAGTCTGCTAGTAATTTGCTGATTAAAGCACCATGTCGCTGGACTTGGCGGCTTAATTTCAAACGCTCCGCACGCATGATTGACTGTAAATCGCTCAGTGCAGTGTTGAAATCGTCGTTTACGATAACGTAATCGTATTCATTGTAGTGCTCGATTTCACCAACAGCTTGCGACATGCGCTTTTCAATGACTTCATCACTATCTTGCCCACGACCACGAAGACGACGATAGAGCTCATCTTTTGAAGGAGGTAGTATAAAAATACTCCGTGCTTCAGGCATTTTCGTACGAATTTGCTGAGCACCTTGCCAGTCGATATCAAGAAATACATCCACTCCGCTATTTAGGACTTCCTCAATAATAGGTTTTGAGGTGCCATAATAGTTACCGAAAACACAGGCATGCTCTAAAAAGTCATTATTATCAACCATCTGGAGAAACTCGGTTTCAGAAACAAAGAAGTAATGTTCCCCATGAACTTCACCTGGACGTGCAGCTCGAGTTGTATGAGAAACAGAAACTTGCGTGTCATACAACGGTTGTGTCTTCAATAATGCTTGGATAAGACTGGACTTACCTGCACCGCTAGGCGCAGAGAGAATATATAACGTGCCTTGTATCATGATGATTTCTTGAATATTTGAGGGTTAGACATAAAAGATAGCGATAAACCCTACATAGTATACACGTACTTAAGACAACATGCAGCGATATCAATTAACCATGAATTATGAATAAAAAAATTTTGGTAATTGAAAAACTGTGAACGCCTTCCAGAAAATAAATTTAACTTAATGAAAATACCATTTGTTTTGCGAAACGTTATGCAATTAACGGCATGACTTACTGTGTCCCTTGATTTAATCACTCAGAATACGATAGCAACGCAGCGCTATGCAGTTTAGTGCAATTTATTTAACACAAATATGATAGGGATATTATGTACTATTTTTCAGTCAGGAAGTTCTGGAAATTTGGTTGGTTTTGCCTATTACTTCAATACGCAGTATCAATAGCTTATGGTACAGAGTTCGTTGATTCCCAGAAAATATGTCACACATTAGATGATAAATTAATGGGAGCGGAACAATTACGGCTAGGGGAGCAGCTACAAGAGTGGGATCGGCAATATCAAATAGAGGGAGTAAGTGAGGTTAGTGATGAAGTTTATGACCAGATTCTGGCTCAGTGGCGACGTGGACAGCGCTGTCTAAATTTGCCTGATAGATTGCCACAACCAGTACAGCCTAAGACGGAACGATTAGTGAAGCACCCCATTCCTCATACTGGGTTGAAAAAATTGAAATTTAAGGAAATAGCCCCCTGGCTAGAGTCACGTCATGAAGTATGGTTGCAACCCAAAGTAGATGGTGTGGCGGTGACTTTGCACTATGAGAATGGGCGCTTAGTGTCAATGATCAGTCGAGGTGACGGTAGCAAAGGACTTAATTGGCGAGAAAAAGCGGATTTTATTCAGGGGATCCCAAAAACAATTTCAATAAAGCAATCTATTGTTTTACAAGGAGAGTTATTCTGGAAGCTTAATGAACATGTACAAAAAATAGATGGGGGACAAAATGCGAGGAGTAAAGTTGCGGGTTGGTTGATGCGTAAAGATATGCCTGCACAAGTAACGGATGATATTGGTGTGTTTATTTGGTCTTGGCCTGATAACTCGACGCCTATGAGTCAGCAACTTAGTGAGCTAGCAATGCTAGGATTCGATTTGGCGCAACGGTATAGCCACCCCATAGTAGAGAGCCAATCTATCGCGCAGTGGCGTGATCACTACTATTCAATCTCAATGCCATTCGCGACGGACGGTGTTGTTCTAAAAAGTTTTCCGACACCGTCATCATCAGCTTGGCGAGCAAACCAAAACAGTTGGAGTATTGCCTGGAAATACCCACTAAAAAGTGTTGTTTCAGATGTTGTGGATTTAACTTTTCGGGTAGGAAGGTCGGGAGTAGTGAATGTCATTGCAAACATTGAACCAGTCAGGATAGATGATAAAAAAGTCAGTAAAATACGCTTAGGTTCACTCAATTCGTGGAAACAAAAAGATGTGTTAGTGGGAGATAAAATTCAGCTGACGCTATCTGGGCACGGTGCTCCATTAATGGAAAAAGTCATATGGAGACAGGAACCGCGACAATACCTTAATACATTACCATTGGAAAACTTTCATGCATTGAGTTGTTTATCTTATTCGACAGATTGTGCCTCTCAGTTTGTTGCTCGGCTCACTTGGTTGGGTAAGCAACTTAATATTCGTGGTGTCGGTGAAAAAACATGGATGGTGTGGGTAGAAAAATATGGGCTGTCGGAGTTACTCGGATGGTTATCTCCTGATTGGCAAAATAGATTACCTAAAACTCAACAAACCGCTAATGCTCTTGAACAACTTCAGCAAGCACAACATCAACTAATGGCAAATTGGTTGAAAGGATTGGGTATTCCGCTAAAGGCTGAACAATTAGAAAAAATAGCGGCAATTACGACATTGAATAAACCAGAACAGATAGAAAAGATGGCGGTATCTGAGACGAGGAAGCAAGCACTACAACAGTGGCTGGCAGCACCCGAAATTAAACAGGCATTACAAACTTTGCAGAATTTAGGCATCAGCCATTAGTTGTTAACGCTAATGGCTGATAGAAAATGAGGGCATTAATCTTGGCTTTCGTAATTGAAAATTGGTAACCCCAAGCGATAGCGGATGGCAAGTAACCGAGCGCTTAAACCAGCGACTAAAGTGATAATCACCACGATATCTTTAGGTAGCGGGGTATACAGCAAACCAATGTATAGCCATGCAGCGGCAAAAGAAACACCCGCATAAACTTCTTTTTGGAAGACTAGGGGGATGGTATTGCATAGCATATCGCGAAGAACGCCGCCGAATACGCCAGTTACCACCGCAGCAATAGCGGCAATGATAGGGCTATAATTCATATCGAGAGCAATTTGGGCACCTAAAATTGAGAAAACAATTAAGCCAATTGCATCGAGTATTAAAAAGAGTCGACGAAGGTGTTTCATCATTGGGGCTATCCAGATCGTAACAACGGCGGCACCAGCCACGGTCATAATGTACTCAGGATGAGCAACCCAACCGAGAGGGTAATGTCCGAGCAAAATATCACGAACAGATCCGCCACCGATAGCGGTCGCAGATGCGATAATGATCACGCCAAAGACGTCCATTTTACGACGTCCAGCAGCTAAAGCGCCAGTCATGGCTTCGGCAGTAATACCAATAATATAAAGAACACTTAATAACATGATGGTTTTATTCAATACTATAGTGATTGTTTAAGGGTAATATTACTTGTGTAACTTCTCGACTGAGATTTTTTGCTCTCATTAAGAATTGATTAGTTAAAGTAATCCGATAGCCTGTATTAAATGATGTCAAAGGATAACAGATTGAACAGTAAAATGCCTTATAAAGAAAAGCGTATTACCGATGAAGCGCGTAGTCATCAGCTTACAAATATTAATGTTTGGACACCAGATAGCGAATGGCTTGCTTATGATGTCCGACCAAGCGGCAGTTCATTTACTGGGCAAACTATAGAAAAAATTCATGTCACGACGCAGCAAAAAGTCGAAATCTATCGTAGCCAGCACGGATCCCACGTCGGAGTGGTGACAGTGAGTGCTGAAAATCCTCCTCGTTATGCGTTTATTCAAGGACCTGAACATCCAGATGAGTCTTGGCAGTATGATTTTCATCACCGCCGAGGTGTCTATGTCTACGATAATCAGCTTGGAAATGCACATCCCATCGATGCGATGTGTATTACTCCACCCTATATTGCAGGAGCGTTAAGGGGAGGGACTCATGTACATGTTTTTAGTCCAGACGGAAAGTGGCTCAGTTTTACCTACAACGACCATGTTATGCATGAACTCGATCCTAAATTAGATCAACGTAATGTGGCGGTGGCGATACCAATTGGTGCAGTGACTGTCGAGCCTATTGGGCACACGAGAGAGTACGGTGGTGATTTCTTTTGCTGTGTTGTAACAAAAACGACTCTGACTCCCACTCCAAATAGTGACGAAATTGGTCGGGCCTATGAGGAAGGGTGGATTGGTCAATGTGGGTATAGGAATCAAGAAGGTCAATGGCAACGGCGAGCCTTAGCATTTATTGGGGATACGCATCATCATAATGGTGAGGTTGTTCCAGAAATCTATCTGGTTGATTTACCTGAAGACCCAGAGAAATTCAAAATCCCAAGTCATGATCCCCTGCAAGGCACTAGAAATTCCATGCCTGCACCACCTAAAGGTGTCCAACAAAAGCGCTTAACCTATACACATCAGAGAAAATTTCCGGGTTTAGCGAAACAGCCAAGACATTGGCTACGCTCATCACCAAATGGAGAGTTAATTGCCTGCTTAATGCATGATAATCAAGGTATTGTACAATTATGGACCGTGGGAACCGCAACCGGAGTATTGACTCAAGTGACCTTTGAAAACTCCCCAATTCAGTCTGCGTTTAGTTGGAATAATACAGGTGAGTATCTCTGTTTTGTTCATGATAACAGCATTGTGCGTTGCCATGTGGCGACGGGCAGCATCGAAAGGTTGACGCAAAGAACAGACGCCGCACCAGTTGCAGATGCGGTTGTGTTTTCTCCAAATGATAAATTTGTAGCATTTATGCGTGATGTTGATGGGTTTAGACAGATTTATATTGTTGAGACTGGGTTGGCGAATTAATTTTACTCTGAATTAACACTCATGAAGAATAAAGAGATAATGATTCATCTTTTTATTCTTCAGCAAAATAAAAGGCAAAAACTTTCATTAAATGAAATGTGCGATATGAAATGAAAAGTATTGGTTAAAACTAATCATCGCGGTATTAAATAGAATAGATTAAAGGAGATGATAAATCGTTCAATGAAAGAATAAAATATTAAGCCAAATTAAAACAACATTATTAATGAAACAGAAATATTATATTCCTAATTGGA
>NZ_JAMPSW010000081.1:0-17073 GCF_028484855.1 Providencia sp. PROV033
AGCATACACAAGTCTGTGACTAAGGCGAGAGCGCGTAGCCAACACCCCTACAAATTGAAGTATGACGGGTATATGAAAAAAGGTACATTTTACTTACTTGAACAGCCCTCCCCACAAGCCGAATATGAAGCCCATGAATGGCTTGCTTGTGAGCTTGCTGCACAAGCGTGGCGCAATGGAAAACGTATTCTGATTGCCTGCGAAAATCAGCAACAAGCTGAAAAAATGGATGAGGCACTTTGGCAGCGAGATCCTCACCAATTTGTCCCCCACAATTTAGCAGGAGAAGGTCCCCGCTATGGTGCGCCAATTGAAATTTGCTGGCCGAATAAACGGGGTAATACACCTCGCGATATTCTGATTAATTTACAAAGCCAATTCGCAGATTTTGCAACGGCTTTCCATGAAGTGATAGACTTTGTGCCTATCGATGAAACTTTAAAACAGTTGGCGCGTGACCGGTATAAAATTTACCGGAGCGTCGGCTTCAACTTGACCATGGCGACGCCGCCAACTTACTGAATACAAAGATAAAAATGGAAAAGAAACCAGAGAACGTAATGATCGAGCCATCCCTCGACAAAACTTATAACCCAGCGGAAATCGAACAATCCCTGTATACCCACTGGGAAAAAAGCGGTTATTTCCGTCCTAACGGTGATACTTCAAAAGACAGCTTCTGCGTGGTTATTCCGCCACCAAACGTTACCGGTAGCCTGCACATGGGTCACGCCTTCCAACAAACCATCATGGATACCATGATCCGTTACCAACGTATGCAAGGGAAAAATACCCTGTGGCAAACGGGTACTGACCACGCAGGTATCGCGACCCAAATGGTGGTTGAACGTAAAATTGCAGCTGAAGAAGGCAAAAATCGCCATGATTACGGTCGTGATGCGTTTATCGATAAAATCTGGGAATGGAAAGCCGAATCTGGTGGCACTATTTCTCAACAAATGCGCCGTTTAGGTGACTCTGTTGACTGGGATCGCGAACGTTTCACGATGGATGAAGGGCTGTCTAAAGCCGTTAAAGAAGCTTTCGTCCGTATGTACAAAGAGAATTTAATCTATCGTGGTAAGCGTCTGGTTAACTGGGACCCGAAACTGCACACGGCTATTTCAGATCTGGAAGTTGAAAACCGCGAAGTCAAAGGTTCCATGTGGCACCTGCGCTATCCACTGGCTGATGGCGCGAAAACAGCGGAAGGAAAAGACTACTTAGTGGTTGCAACCACACGTCCAGAAACCATGCTGGGTGATACTGGTGTCGCCGTTAACCCTGAAGATCCACGTTATAAGGATTTAATTGGCAAAGAAATTATTCTGCCAATTATCAATCGCCGTATTCCAATCGTCGGTGACGAACACGCTGATATGGAAAAAGGTACTGGCTGCGTAAAAATTACCCCAGCTCATGATTTCAACGACTATGAAGTCGGTAAGCGTCACCAACTGACCATGATCAATATGATGGACTTGGATGGTAACGTTCGTCATGAAGCGGAAGTATTCGATACCAACGGCAACCCTTGCACCGATTACAGCAGCGAAATTCCTGAAGCTTACCGTGGTATGGAGCGTTTTGCTGCCCGTAAAGCTATCGTCGCTGAATTTGAACAATTAGGCTTACTGGTCGAAGTCAAACCTCACGATTTAACCGTACCTTACGGTGACCGTGGTGGCGTGGTTATCGAGCCAATGCTGACTGACCAATGGTACGTACGTACTGCGCCTTTAGCGAAAGACGCGATCAAAGCCGTTGAAGATGGTCGTATCCAATTCGTTCCGCGCCAATACGAAAACATGTATTTCTCTTGGATGCGTGATATCCAAGACTGGTGTATTTCTCGTCAATTATGGTGGGGTCACCGTATTCCAGCTTGGTATGACGACAAAGGCAATGTTTACGTGGGTCGTGATGAAGACGAAGTTCGCCGCGAAAACAACTTAGGTGCCGATGTGGCACTGCGTCAAGATGACGACGTATTAGATACGTGGTTCTCTTCTGGTCTGTGGACATTCTCAACCTTAGGCTGGCCAGAAAATACCGATGCGCTGAAAACTTTCCATCCAACGGATGTATTAGTCAGCGGATTCGATATCATTTTCTTCTGGATTGCCCGCATGATCATGATGACCATGCATTTCATCAAAGATGAAAATGGCGAGCCACAAGTTCCATTTAAAACCGTGTATATGACAGGTCTGATCCGCGATGAAGAAGGTCAGAAAATGTCTAAATCCAAAGGGAACGTTATCGACCCACTGGATATGATCGACGGTATTTCATTGGAAGCCTTACTGGAAAAACGTACTGGCAACATGATGCAGCCACAACTGGCTGAGAAAATTGCTAAGCGTACTCGTAAAGAGTATCCAGACGGCATTGAAGCACACGGTACTGATGCCCTGCGCTTTACCTTAGCGGCACTGGCATCAACGGGTCGCGATATCAACTGGGATATGAAGCGTCTGTCCGGTTACCGTAACTTCTGTAATAAATTATGGAATGCAAGCCGCTTTGTTCTGATGAATACTGAAGGTCAAGATTGCGGACAAAACGGCGGCGAAATGAGCTTCTCATTGGCTGATCGCTGGATCATGGCGCAGTTCAACCAAACCGTAAAAGCGTACCGTGAAGCGTTAGATACCCACCGTTACGATATCGCCGCGGGCATTCTGTATGATTTCACCTGGAATGAATTCTGTGACTGGTACTTAGAGCTGTCTAAACCTGCGGTTCATAAAGGTAATGAAGCCCAAGTTCGTGCGGCGCGTTTCACCCTGATTGAAGTACTAGAAGGCTTACTGCGTCTGGCTCACCCAATCATTCCATTTATTACCGAAACCATCTGGCAGCGCGTGAAAGTGGTGAAAGGGATTGAAGCTGACACCATCATGCTGCAAGCGTTCCCAGAGTTCGATGCGGCGAAAGTGGATGAGCTAGCACTGAGCGATTTAGAGTGGATCAAAGAGACCATTGTTGCTGTCCGTAATATTCGTGCAGAAATGAATATCGCTCCGGGTAAACCATTGGATGTGATGCTGCGTAGCACCTCTGCGGATGTGGCTCGCCGTGTGACTGAGAACGAAAACTTCCTTCGTTCAATGGCGCGCTTAGCAAGCATTCGCGTGCTGGCTGAAGGCGAAGAAGCCCCAGTTTCTGTGACTAAATTAGTCGCAGGCGCTGAAGTGCTGATCCCAATGGCTGGTCTGGTTGATAAAGACGCAGAGCTGGCTCGTTTAGATAAAGAGCTGGAAAAAGTGGTAAAAGAAATTGATACCATCGAAAGCAAGTTGGCAAACGAAGGATTTGTGAGCCGTGCGCCTGCTGCCGTGGTTGAGAAAGAGCGTGCGCGTTTAGCGGAAAATATCGAAGCGAAAGCGAAGATTGAAGCGCAAAAAGTGACCATCGCCTCTTTATAATCATTCAGCTTTAAATCTCTAGCCCTGACTCGTCTTTGATGAGTTAGGGCTTTTTTATATCTGGGTGTTGAAAAGCTTTATCACATGCTCAATATCATAGTTATTGCACCAGCAAATGGTGCAATTAAAAATATAAATAACACAAATAAAAAGAGATGTTCTTATGACAACAAGCACAACCTCAACTGTTCAAGTTCGTTTAATTCAACCTCAAGATAACCCAGAGATCGCCGCTGTCATTCGTGAAGTGTCCGCTGAACACGGGCTAACCGCAGATAAAGGTTTTGCGGTTGCTGATCCTATTTTAGACACACTGTATGAAGTGTATAGCAAGCCACGCAGCGCTTATTGGGTTGTCGAAATGGATGGCAAGATTGTTGGCGGTGGTGGTATCTCACAAGTCGCCGGTGGTGATGAACATACCGCTGAATTACAAAAAATGTACCTCTCTTCCGTATTACGTGGAAAAGGTTTAGCGAAGCAAATCGTTCTGATGTCATTGGAATTTGCTAAACAGCAAGGTTATACCCGCTGCTATTTAGAAACCACTAGTGAGCTTCAAGCTGCGATTAAACTGTATGAAAAATTAGGTTTCGACTTTATCGACGAGCCTTTGGGTAATACAGGGCATAGCGACTGTGAAATTCGGATGCTGAAAACCCTGTAATTCTCACCGCCTCATTATTCAACATCAAAGAGATATCACAGCCAATGACATCACTGTATGAAGATGCACTCTATGAAGACCCGATGCTTGCCCGCTTCTATGATCTAGACAATAGTTTGCAACGGGCAGATTATGCGGTCTACCTTAACCATGCATCTTCTGCACAGCATATTTTAGATTTAGGCTGCGGTACTGGCACGTTACTCACCGCCATTGCGGAGCAATATCCACATACTACTTTGGTCGGTGTCGATCCCGCGCAAGCGATGTTGGATATTGCTCAACAAAAAAACAAGTCGCGTTCGTTGGCTGAACAGTACTGCCGAAAAGCTCAATCTGGACATGAAATTTGATTTGATCATTTTATCTGGTCACGCTTTTCAAGTTTTTTTGACTCAAGAACAACGAATTTCCGCATTGCAAGCCATGCAGCGACATCTCACTGCCGATGGCACGATTGTATTTGATAGTCGCAACCCAGCGGTTGAAGAGTGGAGAGAGTGGACGCCTGAATTATCTCGTGAATCCCTCACGACCCAAGAATTTGGCGAAGTCACTCTTTGGAATGATGTTGCTGAGCTGAATGGCATTGTCCACTATCAAACATTCTACCAACAAGGTGAGAATGGCCCGATATTCCGTGCTGAATCGGATATTGCCTTTCCGACACTCAGCGACATTGCTCAGGCCGTTGAATTTTGCGGTTTACGTGTTCGTTATCTTTACGGTGACTGGCAGTTGAATGCTTTTCAAGAGAACTCCCCTGAAATGGTATTTACGCTTGAGCATGCCAGCCCTTCTTCGGTGAACTCATGATGGTCAACTTAATGATCAATCACGACCCGCTCGCCATTGAACCTTTAGAAGAAGCAAGCATTGATAGTGCTAACACGCTATTTTATGAAGCCTTTTCCTCTAAATTTAAAACCATTAGCGATATGCCAGAAGCCCAGCGTCAGGGGGTGTTATCTCTATTTTGGCAGCGCGGTCTGAGTGCCCCCTATGATAGGCACTTTCAGGTTAAATTAAATGGCAATCTAGTCGCAGTTTATGGTATCACTTACGGCGTAAAACACGTTCAAGAACAAGCACCTACTCCCGTTTCATTAATGCAAATCCTGCGTAAAGCGGGCTTCTTCCGCTTTATGAAGATCAGCCGCATTTTTCAGTTATTTGTACACAGACCAAGACCAGATACCGCCTACCTTTCTTACTTATGTGTCGATAACAAGTTACGAGGTATGGGAATTGGTAATCGCGTGTTAGATCACATTGAAAACCAAGTAGCCGCAGATCCTAAGCTCACCCGAGTTTCTTTGTATGTATCTGATTTGAATACCAAGGCAAGAGAACTTTATTTACGCCGTGGTTATACCGATGAGAAATATGAAACGTCTCGCACCACATTACGCTATATGGATATTTATGGATGGCACTATATGGTACGAGAATTAACTGAATGACATAAAAACAAAAAAGCACTGACGATATTCTCGTTCAGTGCTTTTTTATTTTTCAATCTGGCGAGATTATCACCGATTGAAATTTGAAGAATCAATTAGTGAACACGATTTTCGGACTCATCATCCCCTTCGTCGTCACCGTCTTCATCATCATATTCTGCGTCTGGATCTTCAAAATAGGTGCCCCAACCATCGTAGTTCACACCCATTTTTTCGGCTAATTTCATTAACTGTTCAACTTGTGCGTCGATCAGTTCTGCATTTAGCGCACTTTCACTGATGACATCGCAACACATCAGGGTTTCACCTGTTTCAATTTCCAGTTCTTCCGCATCAGTGACTTCATAGCCCAGTTTGAATGCTTCAACAGCCGCTTTTTCTAACAATTCAAAATTGTTTGCAGAAAAGTGATGCTCAATTGCATACAGCGCATCAGGATCACTTCCATCTTCCAGTAACTCTTCAATGATCAGGCGAGTTTCTTCGTACTGCGCATCAAATTCAGCTTTATCTACCATCTCCACACCCCTTATTCCGTGGTATTAGTCTCTGGCTCATTCTCCCATAGGGTCAAGAGTGAAACCATACCTAATAAAATAATTTCTTTTGCATGGGGGGTTGATTTTGAATTTTTATGGCTATAAATTGAATATTAATTCAATTATAAAAGGCTGTAATTTATGAACCCCCTACACGGAAAGCATTTTTTAAGATTATTAGATTTCACCTCTAACGATATTCATGCATTATTAAAACTCTCCGCTTGGCTAAAATTAGCCAAAAAATCTGGCACAGAGCCACCTTTATTAGCCGGTAAGAATTTTGCGCTGATCTTCGAGAAAGATTCCACACGGACGCGCTGCGCATTTGAAGTCGGCGCTTTCGACCAAGGGGCAAGAGTTACCTATCTTGGGCCATCCGGTAGCCAAATCGGGCACAAGGAGACCATGAAAGACACCGCCAGAGTATTGGGTCGGATGTACGATGGCGTGCAATATCGGGGTTATGCACAAAGCACCGTCGAAACATTAGCTCAGCATGCGGGAGTGCCTGTCTGGAATGGATTAACTAACGAATTCCATCCCACACAGTTATTAGCCGATTTGCTTACCATTCAAGAACATAAACCCAATACCCCACTTTCACAAATTAAATTTGCTTACTTAGGGGATGCACGCAATAACATGGGAAATTCAATGTTAGAAGCAGCGGCATTAACAGGCATGGAGCTGCGTTTAGTGGCACCAAAAAGCTGCTGGCCAGAGACTGAATTAGTTGCAGAGTGCCAGAAAATCGCTAAAACCACTGGCGGAAAAATCATTCTGACGGAAAACGTGGCAGAAGGCGTTAAAGACGCAGATTTTCTGTATACCGATGTGTGGGTTTCGATGGGAGAACCTAAAGAAGTCTGGGCGCAACGCATTGCTTTAATGAAACCGTACCAAGTGAATATGGACGTGATCAAACTGACGGGTAACCCAGACGTGAAATTCTTACACTGCCTGCCGGCATTTCATAATGAAGACACGACATTAGGCGCTCAGCTTGCCAAAGAGTTTAATCTTTATGGTGGACTGGAAGTGACGGAAGAGGTGTTTGAATCCCCTTACAGCATCGTCTTCGACCAAGCGGAAAACCGCCTGCATACCATTAAAGCGGTGATGGTGGCGACGCTCGCCCCTGAATTACCAATAAATATACTCTAAATTCATCGACCAAGTAGGCGACCCTACTTGGTCAAACTAACCTGAAACTTATGGCTTCTCACCGTTTGCCAGTCTGCCGTTGATTTCGTCAATCACTCGAGGAAGATCGGACAAGGTATCAATCACATAATGGGCGCCCGCCGCATACAGTTTGTCCGCAGCTTGCTGACGTAATGGAGAAATATCTTCTTGGCTCATGCCTTGATATTCATCCCATGTTTTACCAAATTCATTACCTGAAATCGCTAATCCAATGCTCCACATTCCCGCATTGCGCCCCTCTTCAATTCCCGGTACGGCATCATCCACTTTCACACAATGGGAGACGGAATTGACCGCCAGTTCAATCACATTTTGCAGCGCCATCCACGGACCAGGGCGCCCACCAGCAGCTAAATCATCACTGGCAATCCAGTAATCGGGTTGATACCCCAATGTGGCCGCCGCTGGAACCAACTTTTCCATCACTGCTCTTGGGTAGCCTGAACAGGAACCAATTTTAACTCCTTGCCCACGCAGCGTTGTAATCGTGCTAACAACCCCATCAATCGGCGCTGCAAAATCAACCACTTTAGCAATCTGTAACGGCATAAAAGTTTGGTAAATAGCATCGATATCTTCGCTGGTCATTGAGCGTCCAAACCTTGCCTGCCACATCGCATCAATCTCTGGTAGTTTTCCTAACGCTTCAATATGCTGCCATTTACCTAACCCCATCGGGATACGGGCTTGAGCCAAGGTGATATCAATATCGAATGCGGATTTAAACGCCTCAATAAAAATTTGAGTGGGGGCGAATGAGCCGAAATCTACCGTCGTTCCCGCCCAATCTAAAATAACAGCTTCAATACGGTTCATCATTAATCCTTCTTTTCCCAATACATCGCATTTTTTATCGCAACCAATAAGGCATCGATATGATGCGGATACACTTCACCAATATTACCAATGCGGAAACAATCGCTCTTCGAAACTTTGCCCGGATAGATCACAAACCCTTGGGCTTTGAGCTGCTGATAAAATTGGTTGAACTGATAATCTTCGGCATCTGGCGAATAAAATGCCGTGATAATCGGCGATTGTTGGCTATCGTCTAATAATGTGCGAAATCCTAACTGACGCATACCGTCCACCAGCTTGCGCTGATTTTGCTGATAACGCTGGAAACGGGCGCTCACGCCACCTTCTTGAGCTAGCTCTTTCAGTGCTTGAGCGAAAGCCAGCACCGTGTGTGTTGGGGAGGTAAAGCGCCATTTGCCATGAAACTGCTCCATACAGTGCCACTGGGCATAGAGATCAAGTGAAAGCGAGCGAGAGCGCCCTGCGCATTTCTCCAGCTCACAAGTGCGAGCAATCACAAACCCAAAACCCGGCACCCCTTGAATACACTTGTTGGCCGAGCTGATCAGAAAATCAATATTCAGCGCCCCCACATCCAGAGGGATCCCCCCAAAACTGCTCATCGCATCCACGATATAGCGTTTCTGATAGCGCTTGGCTAATACCGCAACTTCCTCGATGGGGTTCAAAATCCCGGTGGTGGTTTCACAGTGCACCATCGCAATATGGCTGATTTGGCTATCTTGCTGTAGAAGCTGCTCAATCACTGCCACATCAGGCTTAGCCACTTCACCGCAATCATAAACATGGTGTGAAATGCCCATTAGCTGCGCCATTTCTGCCATTCGGGCGCCATAAGCGCCATTGCTGACAATCAGGATTTTATCTTGCGGTGCGAGTACCGAGCCCAGCGTCGCTTCTACGGCGTAGCTGCCACTTCCTTGGAGTAACACACTGGTATACCCCGCTTGGGTTGTCGCCAATTCCACCAGCTGTTGGCGAATACGCTGCACCACGCCTAAGTTATAGTCATCGTCCCATGTGCAGCTATCAAATAGCATCGCCTCTTTTACCGTTTGCGACGTGGTCAAAGGTCCCGGTGTTAACAGCAGATATTGATTCATTGTCATTTAAATTCACCATTGGTCTATACCAGATTAATATTATAATGACGGCAGATGAACAAGAAGGTCAAAGGAAAAGACGCCCTGCAACAAAAAATTCATATTGGCGTGTATAATGGATAAAAAATTTTGCGACGAAAAACGGATACATTATCGATGGATGAACAGCCGCAGTACCTCCTCATCAAAGCGCAATTACAAGCAAGAATTCAGAGCGGCGCGCTGAAAAGTGGCGATAAACTGCCCTCTGAGCGAGAGCTTTGTACCATTTTTAATACCACCCGTGTGACTATCAGAGAAAGCTTGGCACAACTGGAATCCAGTGGCGCAATTTACCGTTCTGAGCGCCGAGGCTGGTTTGTGACGCCCGAGCGTTTATGGCTCGACCCAACGCAAAATACTAATTTTCATAAACTGTGTTTAGAGCAAGGCCGCCAACCAAAAACTACGCTGTTAGAGGGCAATGTTGTGACTGTCCCCGTAGAGGCAATGGCGCCGCTGCAATTACAACCTTTTGAACAAATTTATCTGCTCACTCGCCTACGCTATGCAGATGACCGCCCCGTTTGTTACTCGGAAAACCACTGTCTTCCTGCTCGTGTTCCTGAGTTATTAAGCCACGATCTCAATGGCAGTCTCACCGAAGTGTATGAGCATCAATATGGGCTGATTTATACCAGTATGCATTTGTCTTTTTACCCAACAGCAATGCCACCGCAAGCCGCCAGCGCACTCGGCGTTGCAGTGGGTCGCCCCGCACTGTTACTGCAACGTTTAAACTATGATCAATATGGGCGTATTCTGGATTATGATGTGGAATATTGGCGTCATGATAGCCTGCGTATTGAGGTTGATACTCTCTGATCTTCATTCTTAAAAATAAATTTTTGGTTTCTCGAGCAATTTCATTTTTCTGTCACATAAACCCGTTAGCGTAAAAAACACTGGTATATACCAGATAACTTTAACGACTAACTGGAGATCTGGAGATGAAACGTAAAATGAAGCCTACCCCTCTTGCCGTATTGCTTCTTGCAGCCCTAGGTTCGACCTCGGTTTGTGCCGCCCCTGTCGTCACGGTTTACTCCGCAGATGGTCTCCATGATGGCAATAACAGCTGGTATCAGGCTCAATTTGATGCCTTTACTCAGCAAACAGGGATTAAAGTACAGTACGTCGAAGGCGGCTCCGGTGCCATCGTTGAGCGTTTAGCCAAAGAGCGCACTAACCCACAAGCGGATGTGCTCGTCACCGTTCCCCCGTTTATTCAACGTGCGGCCAAAACCGAATTACTGGCAAAATTCACACCAGAGTCTGCGGTAAGCATTCCTAACTCAACCGAGTATTACACCCCCATTGTCAATAACTACCTGACCTTTATCTATAATGACAAACTGCTAAAAAACCCTCCAGCAACGTGGAATGAACTTCTTGATGCCCGTTTTAAAAATAAGCTGCAATACTCCACACCAGGGCAAGCAGGTGATGGCACCGCTGTTATGCTGCAAGTGTTCCATAGCTTTGGTGGCAAAGATGCAGGGTTTAATTACCTCGGTAAGCTACAAGCTAATAACGTCGGTCCATCTGCCTCAACAGGAAAACTCACCGCATTAGTCAATAAAGGTGAACTGTACGTTGCAAACGGCGATTTACAGATGAACCTTTCCCAAATGGAACGTAATCCAAACGTCAAAATCTTCTGGCCAGCCGATGAAAAAGGCGAACGCAGCGCACTGGTTCTACCTTATGTGGTTGGCTTAGTAAACAACGGTCCTGAAACTGAAAATGGCAAAAAGCTGATTAACTTTCTGTTAGACAAACAAGCCCAAAGCCACGTTAGCGAACTGTCATGGGGAATGCCTGTACGCTCAGACCTGACAGCAAACGATCCGCAATTCCACAAAGCCACCGAAACCCTCAAGGGTGTGAAAACTTGGCAACCAAATTGGGATGAAGTTGAAATATCCCTCTCGGATGATATCAGCCGTTGGCACAAAGTCACCGAAAGTGAGTGAGCGGGTTATGTTGATGAAAAGAAATAAAGAAACTCCAAGTCAGCGCACTGAGCATTCCGGCATTGTGCTGGAATCTCTGCGGGTTTCTTACCATAACAATGTGGTGCTTAAACCGTTATCCTTAACTATTGAGCCGGGTGAAATATTGGTACTTATTGGACCTTCAGGCTCCGGGAAAACCACCGTGTTACGGTCCATTGCAGGTTTCGCACAACCGGATAGCGGACGCATTTTAATGGGTGATACGGATATTACCCAGCTTCCGCCTTATCAACGCGGATTGGGCATGGTAGTGCAGAACTACGCCCTTTTTCCTCATATGAAAGTCGAGGATAATGTTGCCTTTGGTCTGCGCGCTCAAAAGCAGCCTAAAGCACTAATTAAAGAGCGAGTGGCTGAAGCATTAAACATTGTCGGCATGAGCGACTATGCCGCCCGTTACCCGCATCAGTTATCTGGCGGTCAGCAACAACGCGTCGCTATCGCCCGTGCGATTGCTGTGCGACCCAGAGTGCTTTTGCTTGATGAGCCGTTATCCGCTCTCGATGCTCAGATTCGCCATAATATGGTGGAAGAAATTGCGAGACTACATCGTGAACTTCCTGAGCTCACGATTTTGTACGTCACTCATGATCAAACGGAAGCCCTCGCGCTGGGGGATAAGATTGGCATCATGAAAGATGGCTACTTGGTGGCTCACGGGGAGAAAAATGCACTGTACCATCGCCCACCGAATCGCTTTGCTGCTGAGTTTTTAGGACGCGCCAATATTCTGTCGGCGACCGCTTTGGGCTTTTCCTCCATACCTGCTCAAGTCAGTGTGAGCTGTGGCGGTACGCTCATTGAGGCACAAACTCAAGGTATGCAGAACAACAGCCACAAATTAATCTGTATTCGCCCGCAGCATATTAGCCTCACCCCGCGAGCAGATACCTCAAACCAGCTACACGCCACTTTGCGATCTATCCGCTGGCAGGGGGATATTACCCATTTATTGTGTGATGTCGCAGGGGAGAATGTCACGGTCGCTGTTACCCATTTATCCCCGTTACCGCAAGCAGGCGATAAACTCACGCTGTGGTTTTCTCCTTCTGATACTGTGTTGATTGAGGAATAATATGTCGGTTATTCACCTGTCTAAGCCATCATCCATAAACCTAAAACCGTTTTATTGGATAGCACCACCGCTGCTCGTTCTAGCGACGTTATTTTTCTACCCACTGATGCTGATTGGCGAACAAGCCATTCAGAGTCCCACTGGTGGCGTAAGCTTAGAAACGTTCTGGCAAGTAATTGAATCTCGTCGGTTTATTAACGGGCTATTCAATACGCTACAAATTGCCTTTTTTGCCACTCTCGGGTGCTTAGTGCTTGGCTCGGTATTATCGCTGATTTTGGTGTTTATTCCGTTTCCCGGAAGCCGTTTTATTACCCAAGTCATTGATACTTTTATCGCACTGCCGACATTTCTGATCACCCTCGCGTTTACCTTTATTTATGGTTCGGCGGGGTTACTCAATGGCACATTAATGGCGCTGTTTGATTTTGAACTGCCTCCTGTGGACTTTTTATACTCGATTAATGGCGTGATTCTGGCGGAGATCACCGTCTTTACTCCGCTCGTGATGCGCCCGCTCATGGCAGCGCTGCGCCAAATCGATAAAAGCCAGTTAGAAGCTGCCAGTATTTTAGGGGCGCACCCTGCCCGCGTTATCAGCCAAGTGATTTTTCCTGCGGCACTTCCTGCATTACTCGCAGGCGGCAGCCTGTGTTTACTGCTGACCACCAACGAATTTGGCATCGTGCTGTTTATCGGGGCAAAAGGAGTAAATACCTTGCCGATGATGGTCTACAGCAAAGCCATTTTGGAATCTGACTACAGCGTCGCGTGCATGATAGCGTTAATTAATATTTTGCTGTCTGTGGGACTCTTTAGCCTGTATCGCATGGCAACAACCCGTTTCGGAGTGAAAAAATAACCATGTTAATTTGGTCTAAAACTGGGCGAGCCATTTCAACCGCCATCGCCATCACGCTATTTTCTTGCCTATTTTTGCTGCCATTAGTGATGATTCTCATGTCCAGCTTTAGCCAGCAATGGAATGGTATTTTGCCCTCCGGCTTTACCTTCGAACACTTTGTGAATGCGTTTCGGGGTCCAGCATGGGAAGCCATTTTATCCAGCCTGATTATCGGCTTTTGCGCCAGTCTGTTTGCACTGTTTTGCGGTCTGTGGGCAGCCCTAGCCTTACGTCGCCATAGTGCCAAAGTACAAAAATATCTGGGTATTGTGTTCTATTTGCCGAGTGCTATTCCTTCGGTGTCGATAGGTTTAGGGATCTTAGTGGCATTTAGCCAAGGCTATTTGCAAATGAATGGGACGTTCTGGATTGTTTTTTCCGCTCATTTTGTTCTGATTTCAGCGTTCACCTTCAGCAATGTCTCCACTGGGTTAACCCGCATTTCCGCTGATATTGAAAATGTGGCATTCAGTTTAGGGGCTTCTCCGTGGTATCGCTTGTGCCATGTCACCCTACCGCTGTTGATGCCATGGATGATTTCAGCGCTAGCACTGAGCCTGTCCTTATCCCTCGGCGAGTTGGGCGCCACAATGATGCTGTATCCCCCAGGTTGGGCGACATTGCCAGTGTCCATTTTCAGCCTGACCGACCGCGGAAATATCGCCGATGGCTCTGCCTTGACTATCGTCCTCGTCGCTATCACGCTGTTATTAATGATGAAGTTGGAGAGAGTCGCGAAGAGATTGGGGCAAAGGTAAGGTAAAGTGGTCTTAGTTGATGCAAAGGTGCATTAAATACCAGCAATCTCTCAATGTTAACAAAAAGCATGCGATAGCAGTCAATAAATGTTAACTTAACCTAAATTTATTAATTTAGCATTAGTTAATTATTTATTTCATGGAGTAGAAATCGCATGGATCAGCCCTCTAAATCAGAAGGATGCAATTTTTGTCAGCGTCGAGGATTGCCTATCTTACCTGTTCGTCCAGCCATTATGTCGCAACAAGATGTTCTCCCTGTTATGCCCAATCATATTCAGGCTCCCGTTCTTGCTCAAGGTGAAACTGCTTATACATTAAGGTTATTACGCCCAGGATATCTCAATATTTGGGATGAAAGGGGAAATTCATGGATTAACTATTTTGTCACCGTGAATGGATTTTATTATCCCTTACCAGAGAATGGTGAAGTGCCGGAAATGATACAAAATGGGACAATCAAGCCTTGTATCACTGAGCCACTAGAATTAGCTCGAGCTTCATTAGTGACATTACCCGTATTTCCCCCACCAATGAAAAATGGATTGTTTTGGTTCTCTTGGTCTGAAGTCGAATGGACTGAAGCCGTGCGCAAGAAACATGAAGATAAAGCCTATCGTGAACGATATATGCAATGTTTTGATTTAGACAAATGGATAATGAATGGGCAGGAAAATCAAACATTATCCATTAATCTACTTCAGGATGTGGTGGCTGAATATAGTTATCAATCCCAGAATAATGACATTAAAAAATGGTCGCCTTTAATCTGGGAAAGTATGCACGCAATGAAAGGATTATCTTTAAAACAAGCTGCGAATGATTTGATGGCAGAAAAGGGAGCAATTATCGCATTGAATGATGCTCCTGCGGTTGTTCAAGATTTAGCCGCGCTAATGAACTACCGTCTTGAACATAATTTTGAGCGGCATCCAAAATATGAGCGTGGATTAGCGCTCTCGGCATCTTTAGCGATGATGAAAGAGGCGATGTGCACCCAGTATGAGCGTGACAGAGTCGGTGAAGGGATATTATTCGAAAAAACAGCGAGAGACGGAATCGCAGTTAAAAATGGGACAATGTTGCCATCATTAGCCGCTCTTCAAGCTAACACCATACATAATGTTGTGGACCAATCACTAAAAATCCAAGTTGAACAGTATTGGGCTAAGTATGAAAAATATATTGATAGAGAAAAACAAGCCGCCTTTCTAGAGGATTATAATAAAGCGCTATCAATATACGACCAAGCTGTCCTTAGTCCTATGGTAACCCTATATTTGACTTACTTTACGGGTCAAAGCTTACTTGATTATTTCGACCATAATTTTGATCAGCAAAATATCCAGAGTGGAATGTTATTTACACAATCTATTTTAGACTGCATTGAAGGAATGCAAGATAAATTGGACGTTAAGCGCGTTTTCCAAGAGCAATTAACCCATTTTAAAATGTCGGAACAGAATCTGCTTCTGCGAGCTGCATTATTAAATCAACAGAGTTGGATTAAATGTATTGATGATGCAGTATCCTCTTCTGGTGGTGCTTATGATGACCTACCTTGGGATAAGGCCTGGGATGGATTTAAAGATATTAGTAACCATTATTTACTTCAAATTCAGTTAGTCTCTGAGAAATTTTTTAACGCATTAAGTAGTCAATTACTTGGTGTTTTGAATAAGGCTGTCAATAAAACCCCCTTACCAATACTGGTTGCTATATCCGCCATGAATGGCAAAAAACTCCTTCCTATCAATTATATTGGTGAGCGCAAGCATTTCCTCACAAATGCAGTAGAACAAATGGCATCCATGACGGATTTAGATAATAAAGCCTCTCATTCACGGCTCCGGCATTATTTAGAAATTGAAGAGCGCCGCGAACGAATCACCGGATTACAGTTCGAAGGAAAACAAGAAGGTCGTTTTTTCGCAGCCATTGATATTAAAGAAGCCGAGCTATCAAAAAGTACACCGCATCTAGAGCGCCCTCAGGTTGCGGTCAAGGCATTTCGCTCCGCCGAAGACGTCAAAAATATTGCATTTCCTAAAGAATGGCGAACAAAGTTAGCGCTAGCGAAAGGAAAAACAATCAATAAATTAGCCAATGATACCGCCCAATCACTTCCTTTTGCAGGATGTATGTTTTCTGTGACGCTACAAGTTCACGTGTTATGGACAACCACGCAAGATGCAATGAAAGGGCAAGTGAACAATACGGAAGCAGTGACTAAATTTATTACAAATATTATTTCAGCCGGAGGCGCGCTGTTAGATGCGGCTGAGCGAGTTATTTTTAAATTTCGCACATTGCGCATCAGTGCTCGGATACGGTTTAGTTATGGGGCAGTTCGGCTGAAAAACATAAAGAATTCTCTTAAAAGCACAATACGATTCTGTGCCTGGTTTGGTGCCGTAGCCATTGCATGGGATGTGTTTCATGCCGCTGATGAAATATTCTATAAAAAAAATTATATGCTTGGTATTGCTTATGCATTGTCAGCGATTGGTGGTACAGCATTATTTGCAGCGTCATTAAACTCTTCTGTATTGGCTTTCTTTGGCCCTATAGGATTACTTCTTGCAATTACATTAGTATTTGGATCGGCAATTTTTATTGCTGCCTATAGTAAAGACGATATTCAAAAATGGTTATCAGCCAGCTTGTGGCGAAAAATCCCCGAGAGAGAACAAAATCAGGGGGAAATCCCCGTTATCTGGATGGACCGGCAGATGGAAATGAGCGAACTAAGTAAGATTATTGGCTATACCGAGGATAATGTGTAATGGCAAAGAAAAATCGTGTGGGCTTATTAAGCCCCTTTACCGTTAACCGGTCTTTAAATCGTCGGGAAAAGCAACACCATTACCGTCAAGGACAGATCAAAAAGCACGGTGGGGAAGCTGCAGTGCTGAATTTTGACACTGTCATCACCATGAATTCAACCTATTTGGAGGTGGTGGATAATGATTATGAGAAAATCGGGCAATTATCATCGTTGTTAATGGTGTTTTTCATAATATTTATGACTTTTTTGATTGCAATGAT
>NZ_JAMPSW010000082.1:0-17057 GCF_028484855.1 Providencia sp. PROV033
GAATCATAATAATTAATTCCTATACTTCAATGTTATTTAAATTACAGTCATGTTATTTAATTTGAAATTTAAATTCATTAACTTATTTGACACTGAGAAGTGAATCACGGCAATTGTCTTTATCTCATTGCTAATATTCATTCCCAATAAAATTAGATTATATTTTATTAAAATTCAAAAGATATTTAATTATAAATAGCCAATGAGGAATATCATGATTCTATTTAAAAAATGTGTTATCGCATTGTCAATTAATATCGCATTAATATCATCTGGATTGGCTTGTACCACATTACTTGCAGGTAGTGAAGCTACGAATGATGGCTCGTTAATTATCGCGAGAAGCGCTGATAGCAGTGCATTAAAAGCTCAGCATTTTGTAATACATCCAGCCAAAAAAAATCAATCAGGAATATATAGTACAAAAGAACATAATGGTGCTAATAATTTCACCTACCCATTACCAAAAAATTCATTGCGATATACAACTGTGCCAAATTGGAAAACACAATTACATGGTGCAACTGGATTTAATGAATTAGGTGTAGGAGTCAGTGGTACTGAATCTATATTTGCTTCTCCTAAAGCATTAGCGTTTGATCCCTATGTTGAAGAAACTGGAATTACAGAAGATGATATTCCAGATGTACTTCTTTCCCGTGCAAAAACAGCCCGTGAAGCGGTGGAGCTTTTAGGTAATATTATTGAAACCCAAGGTGCTGGTGAAGGTTTTGGTGTTGCTGTCGTCGATAAAAATGAACTGTGGTATTTAGAAACTGGAACGGGGCATCAATGGATGGCTCAAAAAATTGCAAAAGATAAATATTTTGCAACGGGAAATCAGGGGCGTTTACAAGCGTTTGAGGCGAATAATCCCGATATGCTTGGCTCTAAAAATCTCGTTGAATTTGCAATAGAAAAAGGTTTATACAACCCAGAAAAAGATGGCGCATTCAATTTTTCTAAAGCCTATACGCGTGATGATGAACGTGATCGTGATTATAACGATCCACGAGTTTGGATCATTCAGCAGCAGTTTAATCCGTCGTTAAAACAAGATATTGCAGATGGTAGAAATTTTGCTCCATTCTTAACACCAGAGAAAAAAGTCTCTGTAGAAGAAGCGAAAGCTATGCTACGTAATCACTTTGAAGGCACGGAACATGATCCGTATACCAACGGCTTAAACGGAAAAGAGCCATGGCGACCAATTAGCGTGTTTAGAACTTATGAAGCGCATGTGATGCAAGTACGTCCAGAGTTACCGCAAGAAATTGGTGAAGTGACATATGTTGGTCTAGGGATGGCGGATTTGACCGCATTTGTTCCTTACTATAGTGGGCTAGAAGCTTATCCAAAACATTACGGTGTTTGAACTGACAAGGCGGATAGCGATTCTATTTATTGGAAATACCGTAAATTACAAACATTGGTGATGACTGACTACCCTAAACTTGCGCCTATTGTTAAAAAAGCCTACCAAGAGTGGGAAGCGAAAACGGCGTTAGAGCAAAAAGCTATGGAAGTGAATTATTTAAAAATGGCCAAAACAGATAAAGCCGCCGCCAATAAAATGCTTAATAAGTTTAATCTGGATGTCATGGCAAGCGCCGAGAAGTTAACTGAAGATTTAACTAACCAACTTTTCACTATTCGAACTGAAGATATTCAATCTGATATTTTCTTTGCGAACAAATCGAAGAAAGACTAAAAATAGCCGTAATTCTGTAAACTCAAGAAGACTCTCCGTGGGGAGCCTTCTTGTTTAATTCCCTTTCTTTTTCAAATTCAGCTTAATTCTTAGCTTGTGTGAGTTTGCCAATAAATACAGCAGAAAAAAATGTGATTTACGTTTATGCTAATCAAATACCAATAAGTTAGGAATTCAGTAGGTAAAGGATACGATTATGCATAATTTTAAGTTAGAAGAGCTGATTAACGATGAGTTAAAAGTCAGTGAAATCCAAGACTTCGCACCAAATGGATTACAAGTGGAAGGTCGTCCACATGTGAAAAAAATTGTTACAGGTGTGACAGCTTGCCAAGCATTATTGGATGAAGCGGTAAGATTAAATGCAGATGCAGTGATTGTACATCATGGTTATTTCTGGAAAAACGAACCTGCCATTATCAAAGGCATGAAAAGAAATCGCCTAAAAACATTACTGGCAAATGATATCAACCTTTATGGTTACCACCTTCCGTTAGATGCTCACCCAGACCTAGGCAACAATGCACAACTCGCGCACATTATGGGCGTGCAAGTAAATGGCAACATTGAGCCACTAATGCCATTTGGTTTCTTTGATCAACCAATTTCGCCAGCAGAGTTAACTCAGCGTTTAGAAACTCGCTTAGGACGCAAAGTATTACATTGTGGTGATAATGCCAAGGACGAGATTCGCCAAATCGCATGGTGTACAGGTGGTGGTCAAAGCTTCATCATGCAAGCCGCGGAATTTGGTGTTGATGCCTTTGTGACAGGGGAGGTTTCAGAACAAACCATCCATATAGCAAGAGAAATGGGTATTCATTTCTACAGCGCAGGGCATCACGCAACAGAGCGTTATGGGATTAAAGCGTTGACTAAGTGGCTGGTGGATCAGCATGGGATGGATGCAGTTTTTATCGATATAGATAACCCAGCCTAAATTTTCGTCATATTTCACGCTGTGGCTGTGTTGGTTTCACGCAGCCACTTGGGTCACATACTTGTGTATGCTCCCCAAGCTGTTTTTGCTCACCGCCTTGCCACAGCCTGAACTATTTAGAAAATACATATTTTCTTTGTCTTTCAAACTACAACGTTGTTGGCTGCATTCGTGAACCTTAGTCACATACTTATGTATGCTCCTAGGGCTTCACTCTTTTGCCGCCTAGTTGTGGCTCGAAATCCTTAGAAAATAGCTACGTAATCGAAAATAATTTCTCGATAGAAAATATTCTCGTTGTGCTTGATGAAAGAAATAGGTCAAGTTCGGTATTTTAGTGCAGTAAGGAGCAGTATTAGGCTTGACGTGATGAGCACTAATCCTAGGTTTTGAACCTCGCCGGCGACCATTAATCCAAGTGCTAATCCCATATAGTAAAATAGCCCTAAAATTGCGCCTGCAGTGCCTTTTCTATCTTGATAATGATTTAATGCATGCGCCAGAATATTTGGGATGGCAATTCCATAGCCAATGACAATCCCCATCACAGGAAACACAAACCAGACACTGTCGTGTAGTAGATAAACTAAACAGCCACTGACCAAAGATAGCCCACTTGCTAACTTAACTAATTTTTCTGGTGGCTGTTTTTTCGCCAATAAATAGTGGTTAATCAGTGACCCCATTCCCACACCAAACGCTAATAAAATACCGGTTAGCCCAAATTGTTGCTGATTGAGCATTAATTGTTCAAAAATAAAGGGTCCAAGTTGGTAATAACTGAATAAATTAATGTTGAAAAATGCAATCAACATCACATTTTGGAAAATTCGTTTATCCCCTAACATGTGTAAAAACGTAGTCAAAAATGGGGTTTTGATCACGTTTTGTGGTTTGGTCTCTGGAAGCTTATAACATGACCATAACAAAAGTATGGTCGCTAATAACGCTAAACCCATAAAAACGGCTCGGTAACTACCTAGCCAAACTAAGCTGGCACCGAAAATCATGCCAAGAGCGGGACTTATTGCTAAGGCGATGCCCATCACCGAGAAAACTTTGGCTAACGTATGACCTTGAAAACTGTCACGCATCATGGTTTGTGTACCAATAGAGCCAACTGCTGCACCAAAAGCGGATAGCATTCGTAGCAGCAACAGCCAATAGAATTGAGATACAAAAAGCGCACTAACCGATGCAATTCCATATAGGGTTAAGCCCAATAAAATGGTGGGACGGCGCCCGATGACATCACACATTCTTCCCCAAAAAACAACGCCTAAGGCGAATGCAAAAAAGTAAAGAGAAAGCGTTTGAGATGCTTGCTCTGCATCGACATTGAATGCGCTAGCGATATCCGTTAATGCTGGGCTATAAATGGTTTCGACAATCTGTGGAAACATCATTAATGCAATTGCCAATGATAATGAAAGTGCACGCTCCATATTGATTTACCTATTTATTTTCAAATTTGATGGAATGGCGCAAAGTTTAGTGGCTTTTTGGTTGTCTTATTACAATAATAAAGACAATAAATATCAAAAAAGAGACGTTTATGGCGTGGTTATTACAGTCGGATGAGTTTCAAACTCACTGGTATGATGCCCCTATTTTGGGGATTGCCGCACAGATGGGGCAGCACGATTCAGGCGCTCATTCCCATGAAATGGGACAATTGTTGTTCACTCAACAAGGGTGCATTCGTATTAGTTTGGAAAATAAAATTTCGTTGTTACCACCAGGAAGAGTGGCGTGGATCCCGCCATTTACAAAGCATCGAGCTCAAATGCGAGCTTCAGTGGGTTATCGCTCGGTTTACTTAAGCCAAGAATATGCTCAGCAAATTTCTGAACAGGTTTGTATTTTAAGTATTTCCCCTTTACTCCGAGAGTTATTAGAACGCATTGCAATTGCTCCCTTTGAGAGTGACTGGAAAAGGGGACGGCTAGCAAGGTTACTGCCTGTTTTTATTGATGAATTACAAAGTGCAACAGCAGAGCCAATGTTACTATCATTACCTCAAGACCGGCGCTTTAAGCACTTGAATATTGAGTTGTTGCCTCCACCGCTCAATCAACTCGCTAGAACCGTCGGTGCGAGTGAAAAAACCATTACTCGGATATTTTTAAAAGAAACAGGGATGAATTACCAAGTTTGGCGACAACAATGGCGGTTTATCAAAGGGATAGAACTGTTAACGCTAGGAAAATCGTACGGATTTATTACCCAAGAGTTAGGGTTGACCAGCGACAGTGCATTTATCAGTTTTTTTCGTAAAATGAGTGGAATGACGCCGCGGGAATATCGTGATGGGTTAAGCCAAGAAATAGTGAATAGACAGTGAGTTAAAAACCAAAAAGCCCCGAGTTTTCGAGGCTTTAAGTCTTAATCAGTCAAATTATTTTTTCTTTAAATCTGAACTGAATTCACGTTTGTCATAGCCGGTATACAGCTGACGCGGACGTGCAATTTTCAGACCTTCATCATGCATTTCGTTCCAATGTGCAATCCAGCCAATAGTACGGGCAATAGCGAAGATAACAGTAAACATTGATGATGGAATTCCCATCGCTTTCAGGATGATACCTGAGTAGAAGTCCACGTTCGGATACAGTTTCTTCTCAATGAAGTACGGGTCGTTCAGGGCGATACGCTCTAATTCCATAGCCACTTCAAGCAGGCTGTCATTTAGACCCAGCTCGTTCAGTACTTCATGGCAAGTTTCACGCATGACGGTAGCACGTGGATCATGGTTTTTATAAACGCGGTGACCAAAGCCCATCAGGCGGAAAGAGTCATTTTTATCTTTCGCACGCTCGATAAATGCAGGAATGTGTTCGACAGTTTGGATTTCTTCCAGCATGCGTAAGCAAGCTTCGTTAGCACCACCGTGAGCCGGTCCCCACAGGGACGCGATACCTGCTGCGATACAGGCAAATGGGTTTGCACCGGAAGAACCTGCGGTACGAACTGTTGAGGTTGATGCGTTTTGCTCATGGTCAGCGTGCAGGATCAGGATTCTATCCATCGCGCGCTCAAGAACTGGGTTAACCACATATTCTTCACATGGTGTAGAGAACATCATGTGCAAGAAGTTACCCGCGTAAGATAGATTATTACGAGGGTAAACAAAAGGTTGACCAATAGAATATTTGTAACACATTGCTGCTACAGTTGGCATTTTAGACAGCAAACGGTAAGCGGTAATTTCACGGTGACGTGGATTATTGACGTCTAGTGCATCGTGATAGAATGCCGCTAACGCCCCTGTGACACCACACAGTACAGCCATTGGATGAGAGTCACGACGGAAACCATTAAGCATACGAGTGATTTGCTCATGGATCATGGTGTGACGAGTCACTGTTTGTTTGAAGGTGTCATATTGCTCTTGAGTAGGTGCTTCGCCGTATAGCAGGATGTAGCAGACTTCAAGATAGGAGGCTTGGGTAGCGAGTTGGTCGATTGGGTAACCACGGTGGAGTAGAACGCCTTGATCGCCATCGATGTAAGTGATTTTAGACTCACATGATGCCGTTGAAGTAAAACCTGGGTCGTATGTATAAAACCCTTTTGAACCTAAAGCTCGTACATCGATAACATCTTGACCAATTGTAGGGCTTAGGATGTCTAGCTCGAATTCACCTTTACTTCCAGTCATTATCTTAGCTTTGTTATCAGCCATTTACGGTCTCCTTAGCGCTTGATAATCCACACTCAACAACCCAGAACTCAGCGTTATACTGCGTCTTTGAGCATTGTTCTATCGGTGTGTTGAGAAAATCAGCTGGATATCACATAAAACCTTGAAATCCGGCAACCGATAACAATGGGGTTAGGTTGTTTACGAGTGTATAGGGCGTTATGTTCTTTTTTTGTTGTTTTCTCTACAATATCATTATTTGTGGTAAGGGAAACAACTTTCATAACTTTTGTTTATACTTGCATACTCATTCACATTACTACACGACTCTGGGTCATCCGTAACGTATTCAGATAAATCTGTCAGGCATATATGTAAGATAAATGTTGAATCATTGTCAAATAAGATAAGCACATTTATATAAAATGTTTAAATCGTGATCCTTCTCACTGTTCGGGCTAAATGTCTCCAAACCTTTTGTGTGGGAATTGTAATAGCAATGTGAAGACTTTATACTGGCGGCAGGTCTCCGGATTACCCTGAGTAGGAGTTCCCAGCGTGATCAGTATGCAACTTTATTCAAACATGATGGATTAAAGTTTGTGTTAAGTTGCATTTTGTACCCCTGTCGCTGTCTGATTTCCACCCCAGGTCCGGAGGATGGAAAATAATAAAGAGCTGTGTGGGCAAAATTGTGAAAAAACAAAGACCTGTCAACCTTGATTTGCAGACGATTCACTTTCCGATTACTGCAATATCTTCGATCTTGCACCGTGTCTCTGGCGTCATTACTCTCATCGCAGTTGGTATTCTGCTTTGGTTGCTAGGGACTTCTCTCTCCTCTCCAGAAGGTTTTCAATACGCGTCTGAAATAATGACTGGCTTTTTTGCTAAGTTCATTCTTTGGGGAATCTTAACAGCACTGGCTTACCACATTTGTGGTGGTATTCGTCATATGCTGATGGATTTCGGCTGTGTTGATGAAACCCTTGCTGCGGGCAACTCATCCGCAAAAATTACATTTGTAATTACTGTAATTCTGGCAATTCTGGCGGGGATCTTAGTATGGTAAGTAATGCTTCAGCTTTAGGCCGTACTGGTATCCAGGACTGGCTGCTAATTCGTGGCTCGGCGATCGTTATCGTCCTCTACGTACTCTACATTGTTGGCTTTGTCGCAATCAATGATATTACCTATGAAGTATGGCGTGGCTTCTTTGCCTCCTCTGTGACCAAAGTATTCACTATCCTCACATTGTTCTCAATTCTTGTGCATGCCTGGATTGGTATGTGGCAAGTGCTGACTGACTATGTTAAGCCGTTAGCGATTCGCTTAGTGCTACAACTGGCAATTATTGTCGGTTTACTGGCTTACTTAATTTACGGAACAATTGTTGTGTGGGGTGCATAAAATGAATCTGCCAATCAGAGAGTTTGACGCTATCGTTATCGGTGCGGGCGGTGCAGGTATGCGCGCAGCACTACAAATTTCTCAACAAGGCCTATCTTGTGCTTTGTTATCTAAAGTATTTCCAACCCGTTCTCATACTGTGTCAGCGCAAGGTGGTATCACTGTTGCGCTGGGTAACACACACCCTGATAACTGGGAATGGCATATGTATGACACCGTTAAAGGCTCCGATTATATCGGTGACCAAGACGCTATCGAATACATGTGTAAAACAGGACCGGAAGCTATCCTAGAATTAGAACATATGGGATTGCCTTTCTCACGTCTTGATGATGGTAGTATTTATCAACGTCCATTCGGTGGTCAGTCTAAGAACTTCGGTGGCGAGCAAGCAGCACGTACCGCTGCGGCAGCTGACCGTACTGGTCACGCACTGTTACATACTCTGTATCAGCAAAACTTAAAAAATCACACGACGATCTTTTCCGAATGGTATGCGCTGGATTTAGTAAAAAACCAAGATGGAGATATCGTGGGTTGTACTGCAATCTGCATGGAAACAGGCGAGCTGGTTTATTTTAAAGCGAAAGCGACCATCTTAGCGACTGGCGGTGCAGGTCGAATTTATCAATCTACAACTAACGCTCACATCAATACGGGTGATGGTGTTGGTATGGCGGTACGCGCTGGCGTTCCACTGCAAGATATGGAAATGTGGCAATTCCACCCAACGGGTATTGCGGGTGCCGGTGTTCTGGTTACAGAAGGTTGCCGTGGTGAAGGTGGTTATCTGCTGAACAAAGACGGCGAGCGTTTCATGGAACGTTATGCACCAAACGCGAAAGACCTTGCGGGTCGTGACGTTGTTGCACGCTCTATCATGATTGAGATCCGTGAAGGTCGTGGTTGTGATGGTCCATGGGGTCCACACGCGAAACTGAAACTGGACCACTTAGGAAAAGATGTTCTGGAATCTCGCTTACCGGGTATCCTTGAATTATCTCGTACTTTTGCCCACGTTGACCCAGTTAAAGAGCCAATCCCAGTTATCCCAACTTGTCACTATATGATGGGAGGTATTCCAACTAAAGTGACGGGTCAAGCGATTCGCTATAACGAAAAAGGCGAAGACGAAGTCATTCCGGGTCTGTTTGCTGTGGGTGAGATTGCTTGTGTATCTGTACATGGCGCTAACCGTTTAGGCGGTAACTCCCTACTTGACCTTGTGGTATTTGGTCGTTCGGCTGGTTTACACCTGAATGAATCCATCATGGAGCAGGGTCCAATGCGCGATGCGTCTGAATCGGACATCGATGCAGCAATGGCGCGTTTCAATCGTTGGGAAAATGCGCGTACAGGCGAAGATCCAACTGAAATTCGCAAAGCACTGCAATCTTGCATGCAGAATAACTTCTCCGTATTCCGTGAAGGGGATGCGATGGCTAAGGGCTTAGAAGAGCTGAAGGAAATCCGTGAGCGTCTGAAAAATGCACGTCTGGATGACACTTCAACTGAGTTCAACACCCAACGTATTGAATGTTTAGAGCTGGATAACCTGATGGAAACCGCTTATGCAACAGCACAAGCTGCAAACTTCCGTACAGAGAGCCGTGGTGCTCACAGCCGCTTCGACTTCCCAGATCGTGATGATGCAAATTGGTTATGTCACTCATTATATCTACCGCAATCTGAAACGATGACTCGTCGTGAAGTGAACATGCAGCCTAAGTTGCGTGAAGCCTTCCCACCGAAGATTCGTACTTATTAATGCGTGGTGTTAATCCAGTTGCGGAGAAATAAACTATGAAACTAGAATTTTCGATTTATCGCTACAATCCTGATGTAGACAATGCGCCACGCATGCAAGATTACACCCTTGAAGTAAAAGAAGGGCGTGACATGATGTTGCTGGATGCATTAATTCAGTTAAAAGAACAAGATCCAACACTCTCATTCCGTCGTTCTTGCCGTGAAGGGGTGTGTGGTTCTGATGGTCTGAACATGAACGGTAAAAACGGGCTGGCTTGTATTACTCCACTGTCCGCTTTAACCCGTAGTGGTAAAAAAATTGTGATCCGCCCATTACCAGGTCTGCCAGTTATTCGTGACCTGATTATCGATATGACACAATTTTATACCCAATATGAAAAAATTCGTCCGTATCTTATTAATGATAATAAGAATCCACCTGCGCGTGAAAACTTACAGTCACCAGTACAACGTGAAAAACTCGATGGTCTTTATGAGTGTATCCTGTGTGCGTGCTGTTCAACTTCATGTCCGTCATTCTGGTGGAATCCGGACAAGTTTATCGGTCCAGCAGGTCTGTTAGCTGCGTACAGATTCTTAATTGACAGTCGCGATACTGAAACGGATTCACGATTAGATGATCTGAACGACGCTTTTAGTGTTTTCCGCTGTCATAGCATCATGAATTGTGTCAATGTATGCCCTAAAGGACTAAATCCAACGAAAGCTATCGGTCACATTAAGTCTATGTTGTTGAAACATAGCGCCTAAATCGATACAGCCTGCGGTACTTAGGTGCCGTAGGCTAAATTTGGATAGCACAAAATACGTACTTAAAGTAAAAAATAAGCGTAAAGTAAGTATAAAGTCTTAAATTGAATCACCGAAACGTAAAGTAAAAAGTATAAAAGTGAAAGTAAAAAGCCAACTGCAAAACAAGATGAAGACACTTGCGAAAGCAAGGAACCTTTAAAAACCGCAGACAGTTTTTAAAGGTTCCTTAAAAGGGAAACCCTTAATTGATAAGAGGGACTCCCAAAGTGAGAACATGCAAAAAGCACGTCCAAGAGAACCTTTATCGAGGTCGCTTAAATGCGGCGATTAGTTAACCACGGCGAAAACTAAAGCTTATAAAGCTTAAGGGATCACAATGCAGAACGGCGTAATGAAGGACTGGCTGGATTCAAGCTTTCTGGCAGGCGCGAACCAGTCTTATATAGAACAGCTCTATGAAGATTATCTGACTGACCCTAATTCCGTAGATGCCGAGTGGAGAGAAATCTTCCAGCAACTACCTGGAGCAGGTAATAACGGTGAACAATTACATTCGCAAGCACGAGACTACTTCCGTCGCTTAGCAAAGGAGTCCACCCGTTACCACACCTCTGTTAGCGATCCTACGATCGACGCAAAACAAGTCAAAGTTTTGCAGCTCATCAATGCCTTCCGCTTCCGCGGACACCAAAATGCAAATCTCGACCCGTTAGGACTTTGGAAACGCGAAGCCGTTCCAGATCTGGACCCTACATTCCATAATCTAACGAAAGAAGATTTCGACGAAACTTTCAATGTGGGTTCTTTTGCAATCGGCAAAGAAACCATGAAACTCAGTGAGTTATATGAGCATCTGAAGCGTATTTATTGCGGTTCAATTGGTGCAGAATATATGCATATCACTAACACTGAAGAAAAACGCTGGATTCAACAACGTCTTGAATCAGTCAATGTTGCTGAACAATTTTCTAAAGAAGAAAAACGTCGCTTCTTAGCCGAATTAACGGCTGCGGAAGGTCTTGAGCGTTATCTTGGTGCTAAATTCCCAGGTGCAAAACGTTTCTCTTTGGAAGGTGGTGATGCACTGATCCCAATGCTGAAGGATCTTATCCATCATGCAGGCAAACAAGATACCCGTGAAGTGGTTCTTGGTATGGCGCACCGTGGGCGCTTAAACGTTCTGATCAACATTCTGGGTAAAAAACCTGCTGAACTATTTGATGAGTTTGCAGGCAAGCATAAAGACCATTCAAGTGCAGGTGACGTTAAATATCACCAAGGTTTCTCTTCTGATTTTGAAACTGCGGGTTCTCGTGTTCACTTAGCGCTGGCATTTAACCCATCACACTTAGAAATTGTAAGCCCAGTAGTTATTGGTTCTGTACGTGCTCGCCGTGACCGTTTGGACGAAGGTCGTAGCAACATGGTTCTGCCAATCACCATTCACGGTGACTCAGCAGTAACTGGTCAAGGTGTGGTACAAGAAACCCTGAACATGTCTCAGGCTCGTGGTTATGAAGTCGGCGGTACTATGCGTATCGTTATCAACAACCAAGTTGGTTTCACAACCTCCAACCCGAAAGACACGCGTTCAACAGAATACTGTACTGATATCGTGAAAATGGTTCAGGCACCAATTTTCCACGTTAACGCAGATGATCCTGAAGCTGTCGCATTTGTGACTCGCTTAGCCTTAGATTTCCGTAACACCTTTAAGCGCGATGTTATGATCGACTTAGTGTGTTACCGCCGTCATGGTCATAACGAAGCTGATGAGCCAAGTGCAACTCAGCCAATCATGTACCAAAAAATTAAACAGCACCCAACGCCACGTAAAATCTACGCAGATCGTTTAATCGAAGCTGGCGTGGTTTCTGCGAATGAAGTTACTGAAATGGTTAACCTGTATCGTGACGCGTTAGACCGTGGTGACTGTGTTGTTGAAGAATATCGTGAAATGGGTCTGCATTCTTATACATGGGAACCGTACTTAAACCATGAATGGAATGAGCAATACAAATCTGGCTACGATATTAAGCGTTTAACTGAGCTGGCAACCAAGCTGAGCACGATCCCTGAAGGTATCGTTGCACAGTCTCGTGTTGAGAAAATTTATGCTGACCGCGCAGAAATGGCGAAAGGGACAAAATTACTCGACTGGGGTGCGGCAGAGACTCTGGCTTACGGTACGTTAGTTGACGAAGGTGTCCCTATCCGTTTATCTGGTGAAGATGCGGGTCGTGGTACGTTCTTCCACCGTCACGCGGTGGTACATAACCAAACGAATGGTTCAGTTTATGTCCCATTACAAAATGTTCATAGCGGTCAAGGCGTGTTCAACGTTTGGGACTCTGTTCTGACTGAAAACGCAGTATTGGCATTTGAATATGGCTATGCAACAACAGAACCTCGCGCATTAACAATTTGGGAAGCGCAGTTCGGTGACTTTGCTAACTGTGCGCAAGTTGTTATCGACCAATTCATCAGCTCTGGTGAGCAAAAATGGGGTCGTATGTGTGGTTTGGTGATGTTACTGCCTCATGGTTATGAAGGTCAGGGTCCAGAACACTCATCTGCACGTTTAGAACGTTACCTGCAACTGTGTGCTGATCAAAACATGCAAGTGTGTGTGCCATCAACACCCGCTCAGGTTTATCACATGTTACGCCGCCAAGCACTGCGCGATATGCGTCGTCCTCTGATTGTGATGTCACCTAAGTCACTGTTACGTCATCCATTAGCAGTTTCTAGCATGGATGAGCTGGCGAATGGTTCATTCCAACCAGTTATCGGTGAAATTGACGAAATTAATCCGAAAGATGTGAAACGCGTCGTTATGTGTTCCGGTAAAGTTTATTACGATTTATTAGAACAACGTCGTAAGAAAGAACAAAAAGATGTGGCTATCGTACGTATTGAACAGTTGTATCCGTTCCCTCGCGAAGATATCCAAAAAGTATTGGCTCAGTACGCTCATGTGAAAGATTTTGTTTGGTGCCAAGAAGAGCCACTGAACCAAGGTGCTTGGTATTGCAGCCAGCATAATTTCCATGAAGCCATCCCAGCAGGCGCAACTTTACGCTATGCGGGTCGAGCAGCTTCTTCTTCTCCAGCAGTTGGTTATACCTCCGTTCACCAGGAACAACAAGCGGCCCTGGTTAATGACGCTTTGAACATTGCATAATTAAAGGATAGAAAATGAGTAGCGTAGAAATTCTTGTTCCCGATCTTCCTGAATCCGTCGCTGACGCAGCGGTTGCCACATGGCATAAAAAACCAGGTGACAGTGTTCAGCGTGACGAAGTTCTGGTTGAGATCGAAACAGACAAAGTTGTTCTTGAAGTTCCTGCAAGTGAAGCAGGTGTTCTGGAAGCCATTATTGAAGAAGAAGGCGCAACTGTTTTATCTAAACAGTTACTGGGTCGCATTCGTTTAGGCGATAGCACAGGCATCCCTGCTGAAGTTAAAGAAGCAGAGCCAGCGCCAGCAGCACGCCAAACCGCAAGTTTAGAAGATGAAAGCAACGATGCGCTGAGCCCAGCGATTCGTCGTCTGGTTGCTGAACACAACTTGAATCCAGCAGACATCAAAGGCACAGGTGTTGGTGGTCGTCTGACTCGTGAAGATGTTGAAAAACACTTAGCAGCTAAACCAGCAGCAGCGCCAGCGGCTCAAGCTCCTGCAGCAGCTCCAGCACCATTAGCTCACCGTAGTGAAAAACGTGTTCCTATGACTCGTTTGCGTAAACGTATCGCAGAGCGTCTGTTGGAAGCGAAAAACAGCACTGCGATGTTAACGACCTTCAACGAAATTAACATGCAGCCTATCAAAGACCTGCGTGCACAGTACGGTGAAGCATTCGAAAAACGTCATGGTGTACGTTTAGGCTTTATGTCTTTCTACATCAAGGCGGCGGTTGAGGCACTGAAACGCTATCCAGAAGTGAACGCTTCTATCGATGGTTCTGATGTGGTTTACCATAACTATTTTGACATCAGTATTGCGGTATCAACACCGCGTGGTCTGGTAACGCCAGTTCTGCGTGATGTGGATGCAATGAGCATGGCTGATATTGAGAAAAATATTAAAGAGCTGGCTGTCAAAGGTCGCGACGGTAAATTAACTGTTGAAGATTTAAGTGGCGGTAACTTCACTATCACTAACGGTGGTGTATTCGGTTCTCTGATGTCTACTCCAATCATTAACCCACCACAAAGCGCAATCTTAGGTATGCATGCCATCAAAGACCGCCCAATGGCAGTTAATGGTAAGGTAGAAATTCTTCCAATGATGTATTTAGCGCTGTCTTATGACCACCGTTTAATCGATGGTCGTGAATCAGTTGGCTTCTTAGTGGCTATCAAAGATATGTTGGAAGATCCAACTCGTTTACTGCTAGACGTATAGAAACATAACAGGGCAGGGGGACAACCTGTCCGGTCTGAGGTAACCGATGCAGCCAGTTCGCTGGCTGCTAAATCTGTAACAATTGCAAGGGGCGATAAACGCTCCTCCAGACTCAATTATGGATAGAACATCATGAATTTACACGAGTATCAGGCAAAACAGCTTTTTACACGCTATGGTTTACCAGCACCAACTGGTTATGCCTGTTCATCAGTAGAAGAAGCAGTAGCTGCGGCGAAAAAAATCGGTAATGGTCCATGGGTTATCAAATGCCAAGTTCACGCAGGTGGACGTGGTAAAGCTGGCGGCGTAAAAGTTACAAAAGATATCAATGATATCCGTGAATTTGCTGAAAAATGGTTAGGTAAGAATCTGGTTACTTACCAAACTGATGCAAATGGTCAGCCGGTTAACCAAATTTTAGTTGAAAGCGCGACAGACATCGCTAAAGAACTGTATTTAGGTGCAGTCGTTGACCGTGGTACACGTCGTGTTGTATTCATGGCTTCAACTGAAGGCGGCGTTGAAATTGAAAAAGTTGCTGAAGAAACACCAGAACTGATCCACAAAGCTGTTATCGATCCACTGACTGGTCCAATGCCATATCAAGGTCGTGAATTGGCATTCAAATTAGGCTTAACTGGCAAACAAGTTAGCCAATTCGCTAAAATCTTCATGGGATTAGCGACCATGTTCTTAGAGCGCGATTTAGCGCTGATCGAAGTTAACCCATTAGTTATCAATACTGAAGGTGATTTAGTTTGCTTAGACGGTAAATTAGGCGTTGATAGCAACGCTCTGTATCGCCAAGCTGAAATGCGTGAAATGCACGACCCATCTCAAGAAGATGCGCGTGAAGCTCAAGCGGCTAAGTGGGAACTTAACTACGTTGCTCTGGATGGTAACATCGGCTGTATGGTTAATGGTGCGGGTCTTGCAATGGGCACCATGGATATCGTTAAACTGCACGGCGGTGCTCCAGCTAACTTCCTCGATGTTGGTGGTGGTGCGACCAAAGAGCGCGTGACTGAAGCGTTTAAAATCATTCTTTCTGATAAGAGCGTTAAAGCCGTATTTGTAAACATTTTTGGTGGTATCGTTCGCTGTGACCTGATTGCAGACGGCATCATTGGTGCAGTAGAAGAAGTTGGTGTGAATGTACCAGTAGTTGTACGTTTAGAAGGTAACAATGCAGAGTTAGGTGCGAAAAAACTGGCAGACAGCGGCTTGAATATTATCGCTGCAAACAGCCTGACAGATGCAGCTAAGAAAGCAGTAGCAGCGGCGGAGGCTAAATAATGTCTATTTTAATCGATAAAAACACCAAAGTAATTTGCCAAGGATTCACTGGCGGTCAAGGTACTTTCCACTCCGAACAAGCTATTGCTTACGGTACAAAAATGGTTGGCGGTGTAACGCCAGGTAAAGGGGGAACAATCCACCTTGGTTTGCCAGTATTTAACACTGTGCGTGAAGCGGTTGAAGCAACCGGTGCGACTGCCTCTGTTATTTATGTTCCAGCACCATTTTGTAAGGATTCAATCCTTGAAGCAATTGATGCAGGTATCAAACTGATCATCACTATCACAGAAGGTATTCCAACGCTGGATATGCTGACTGTTAAAGTGAAATTAGACGAAGCTGGCGTTCGTATGATTGGTCCTAACTGCCCGGGTGTTATCACTCCGGGTGAATGCAAAATCGGCATCCAACCTGGTCATATTCATATGCCAGGTAAAGTTGGTATCGTTTCACGTTCAGGTACACTGACTTATGAAGCGGTAAAACAAACCACGGATGCAGGTTTAGGTCAGTCAACTTGCGTTGGTATCGGTGGGGACCCAATCCCTGGTTCAAACTTTATCGATATCCTGAAATTATTCCAAGAAGACCCACAAACTGAAGCGATCGTGATGATCGGTGAAATCGGTGGTAACGCGGAAGAAGAAGCGGCTGCATACATCAAAGAGCACGTTACTAAGCCTGTTGTTGGCTATATCGCGGGTGTAACTGCACCTAAAGGTAAGCGTATGGGTCATGCTGGTGCCATTATCGCTGGCGGTAAAGGGACTGCTGACGAGAAATTCGCTGCTTTAGAAGCGGCAGGCGTGAAGACGGTTCGTAGCTTGGCTGATATCGGCGATGCCGTGAAGTCCCTGCTAAACAAGTAAGCGCAATATGAGTTTATAGCTCGCATAACGTAAGAGACGAAGCCCGTGCTTTCTAGGAAGCACGGGTTTTTTTATGCTTATTGATACCTGCACTTAATTTAATACTGGAAAAAACGTATGACCTAGGGTTTTTGGTAAGTAAAAGAGGAATAAATTAGCATAAATAGTAAGTTTTAGATAAGTGTCTTATTGTGGAAGAAATAGCACAAAATGAACATTTAGATAATTTGATATTAGATCAATTTTTTTATT
>NZ_JAMPSW010000083.1:0-16755 GCF_028484855.1 Providencia sp. PROV033
AAAATTATTATATTAACCTTTTAGCTCTCTAGCACATTGTTGTAAATGTTTAAAAGAAGCAAAACGGGTTTCATGATGTAATTTAAATTGTTTATTTGCTTGATAGGTTAGGTCAATATTAGCGAATTGAGCCATGGCTTGTGCAACATTCTCACAAACGCCTCCAGCAACAGCGCCTAGAATTGCAGAGCCTAATAATACAGGTTCACTCGCTTGTGTAGAAATCACGGGAACTCCACAGGCATCGGCAAGTAGCTGACGGATTAATGGATGTTGACCCGCACCGCCACTAATTGCGATATTTTGGATTTTTGCGCCTGACTGGGCTTGAGCTTCAATAATCTGTCGCAAGCCATAGCCAATACTACAGACACCTGCGGTATAGAAGGCGAGTAAATTATCAAAACTATTATCCATCGTTAAACCCGCAATGATTGCTTTTGCATGTGGGTCTGCAAAGGGGGCTCGATTGCCTAAAAATTCAGGAACAATATGAATGCCTTCCGCTAATTCAACGGCTTGAGATGGGCTGTTGGACTTCTCTAACACCTTATCCGCTAGCATTACGGGTAATGGCTTACCTTGCTCTTTAGCCATTGCTTTGGCTTGCGCTGCCATTGGGTGTAGTGAGAGAAGTTGGTCAATGGCGGCACCAGCAGCACTCTGTCCACCTTCATTGAGCCACATACCCGGTACCATTGCGGAATAATATGGACCCCAAACGCCGGGAATAAAAACCGGCTCTTGCGTTGTCGTCATCGTGCATGAGGATGTACCGAAAACATAGGCCATATTAGCGGTGGCATCACCATTTACTCCGACGGTGCCAATGCCACCTGCATGAGCATCAATCATTCCTGCGGCAACGGGGGTTCCGATTAATAATCCCATTTCTTCAGCGGCTTGCGCGGTTAAACCATGACCATTTGGTGTACCTGGTTCAACAATATCCTGACCGATCCGAGCAAAATTTTCATCAGCGAGTTCAGTGAGACCAATTTGGCGGAAATAGTCAGCATCCCAGCGCTGTTCATGGGCAAGATAGGTCCATTTACACGTCACCGTACACGTGGAACGCGCTAAAGAACCAGTTGATTTCCAGGTAAGGAAATCTGCCAAATCAAAAAATTGCCACGCGTCATCATAAGTTTGGGGGCGATTTTCTTTCAGCCAAAGAATTTTTGGAGTTTCCATTTCTGGCGAAATCTTACCACCGACATAGTTTAAGACAGGATGCTGTAAACTATTGATGCGCTCGGCTTGCTCGGTCGCTCGATGGTCCATCCAAACAATAATATTGCGCTCCGGATCTTCACTTGGGCTGACTGAAATAGGTTGCTGGTTTTTATCTAAAACAACCAGAGAACAGGTCGCATCAAATCCAATTCCTGCGACCCGTCTCGCATCCATTTTGGCTTCCGCCATAGCTTGTTTCACACAATAGCAAACCGCCATCCAAATTTCGTTGCTGGATTGTTCCGCAAAGTTAGCGCTATCACGGTAGAGGGTAATATCGTGTTTAGCGGAAGCGAGCATGTTACCGCACATATCAAAAATACCTGCTCGCGCACTTCCTGTACCGACATCAATCCCAATGACGACGTCGTCATTTTTGTTTTGCGTAGGGCTGTTCATGTGTCCTCCCACAATGTGTGTTGTTATCGGTAAAATTAGAGGTCAACGCTGTTAGGAAGAATGACCAGATCACGGATGGTGACATTTTTTGGGCGAGTTAACATGAATAAAACGGCTTCAGCGACTTCAATCGGTTGCATTAAGCTGCCATTGGCTAATGCTTCTTCCATTTTTTCTTTTGGCCAATCATCGAGTAACGCCGTCACGACTGGACCCGGTAATACGGCTCCCACACGAACACCATATTGAGAAACTTGGCGGCGAGTCGAATGAACAAAGGCTTGAACTGCAAATTTAGAGGCCGTGTAAATCGGCTCCCAGATAACGGGTACCATACCTGCGATTGAGCTAGTAAACAGAACGTCCCCTGATTTTTGTTCAATAAAGTGAGGCAGAACAGCGCGAACACTACGAAATGCAGCATTGATATTGAGGTTTAACACTTTATCCCAAACATCGGGATCCCCTTCAGCAACAGGACCGCCAATATAAGCCCCTGCGTTTGCATGGAAAATATCTAAGCGACCCGCTTTTGCTAAAATAGCATCTAACATGCCATCTACTTGTTCAGGTTTCATTAAATCAACGACTAGCGGGATTGCATTGTCACCTAATTCAGCAACTAACTGATTTAATCGTTCTTCTGCTCGGTCAATTAAAACGACTTTTGCGCCAGCTTTAAGTAGGGTACGTGCGCACTCAAGTCCAATACCAGAAGCCGCACCTGTAATTGCGGCAACTTTGTTTTCTAATGAGATAGCCATGATGTTCACTCCGGATAAGTTAGTTAATCAATAGAGATGTAGGTTGAATATTAGAAATTATTTAATTTTAGTCAGTTACGAGGGAATTTGGCGGTGTGTATTCATTGAGTGAGAATGCAGGCAAAACGCCATATCAACTCGATTCTAGGTTAATTTCGATGTAAGCTCAATCGATAGAGCAGTATTGCGACTTTTACGCTTTGGTGTCAAGCTAGGAAAAAATGGAGGCATGAATTTGTGAGCAAGATCAGACAAAATAAGAAAACGACGATCTATGACCTTGCAGAGTTGGCAGGGGTTTCAGCCAGTGCCGTTAGCGCAGTATTGAATGGAAATTGGCAAAAAAGACGTATTAGCGCGAAATTGGCTGAAAAAATTATACGCTTAGCAGAAGAGCAAAATTATTCAGTTAATAAACAAGCGAGTTTATTACGTAGTAATAAATCGAAAATTATTGGGATGTTGGTGCCCAAATACGATAACCGTTATTTTGGTTCGATTGTGGAACATTTTGAAGAAATGGCCCGTGAGCGGGGTTTGTTTCCTATTATTACGTGTACACGAAGGGACCCCCAGTTAGAGTTGGAAGCCGCAAAGGCCATGTTGTCTTATCAAGTGGATTGGTTAATCTCTACAGGGGCTACAGATCCCGATAAAATTACGCAAATTTGTCATGCATCTGGCGTTCCGACATTAAATTTAGACTTACCCGGTACACTGGCACCTTCGGTTATTTCAGATAACTACCATGGTGCAAAGCAACTGACGCTCAATATCTTACGAAAAAGGCAGCAAAAAGTAGCCTCATCGGAGTCGTTAGTCTTTGTGGGAGGGCGAAAAGATGAACATAATACTCTCGAACGAATTCGAGGATTTATTGATGCTCATAACGCATTAAATATTGATGTGCCTTCCCACCATATTTTGACGTGTGGTTATGCGCCTGAAAAAGCGGAGCGAGCGTTGTCTGCGTATTTCTCACATCAACAATCTATTGATAACACTAAAAAAATAGCACTGTGCGGATTATTCGTTAACTCAACCATTTCATTAGAAGGTGTGATGAGATGGTTAATACAAGAGGGTTATACGGAGAAGCATCAACCGCTAATGGGATGTTTTGACTGGGATCCATTTGTTGCACTGCTAGGTCATGATATTGATATGGTTAAACAGGATGTTCCTGCCATGTTAGCGCACGTTTTCCAATTGATAGAATCAGGGGAAAGTCAGCCTAAACTGATCGAAGTGATGCCAATCACGGTAGGAAAAATAGCATAAAATAAAGTCAGGCTTAAAGTGGATATTAAGCCTGACGAAGATATTATTGAGTGTTTTTATTCAAGGTATCTAATCGCAGCTGATGGCGTTGATTATAAAATTTCACATAGGTTAAATAGCCAGCAAGAATGGTAGAAAGACTGGCTGTCGCTAATAGCATGAAGGTTACCATAATTTGGTATTTAACTGCCTGCAAAGGGTCAACCCCTGCAAAAATTAGCCCTGACATCATACCCGGTAGACTAACAATCCCAACCGTTTTGGCTGAATCCACAGTAGGGATTAATGATGCTCGAATACTTTCACGAATAATGGATGCTGAAGCAATTTTCGGCGTTGCTCCGAGGCTCAGCATTTCTTGAATTTGTTGCTGTTGAGTGTTAAATCGTTGTCCCAAGTTATTGAAGCAAAGACCAACGGCTATCATGGCGTTTCCTGCAATCATGCCAGTAATTGGGATCACTTGCATTGGAGTGAAGGCGATAGCTTCAGTAATAATCAATACCAACAAGGTTAAAAATGTGCCTGAGGTAATGGCAATTAATGCGGTGATAAATAATTTGTCGAGGTATTTGCTGCGTTTTTTTGCATTCCATGCAGCGTTAAAGCAGATAAATAACACTAATAAAACAGTGAGTGCTTTATGATCAATATGGAATATATATGTGAGGATATATCCGGCAATTAAAAGCTGAACAATAGCTCGGAAAGTACTCCAAATAATATCTTTTTCGAGAGAAAGCTTTTCTTTGTGGCTAATAAAAATTGCCACTAAGACTAACATGATAGAGAAAGCGAGCGACTCATTAGAAATAGTAGGTTGATGCACGGTTAATTCCTATTTTTCGCTATGATGTACGGGAAGAGTAATAATATCGTCAGCATGGGCGATTTCATCTTGGTCATGAGTGACCCAAAGTATGGCAATATTATTCTTGACCGCTAATTGATGAATTAGCTCATTGACTTTGATTTTATTTTGTTCATCTAAAGCACTGGTAATTTCATCCAGAAGTAAGATTTGCGGCAGAAATTGCAAATTTCGGATCAGCGAAACTCGCTGTTTTTCTCCACCAGAAAGTTCGTTAATTCCTTTTTCTAGGATTGAGTCTGGCAGTGAAAAATAGCTTAAATCATCTAAAATCTTTTTTTTATCAAATGACTGGTTACGAATTTGATATGGAAAAAATAAATTGTCATAGACGGTATTCCCAAATAATGCGGGTGTCTGAGTACAATAGGAGACTTGCTGGCGATACTTTTCTGGCAAAATAGTATTGATGTTTTGCCCAGCAAAGAGGATCTCTCCACAGCTAGGAGGAAGTAAAGAAGAGATAATTTTTAGTAATGTACTTTTCCCACAACCTGAGGGACCCGTGATCAATTTAAATTCGCCAGGGTATAGGTCAATCTGCACATTATCCAAAATTATCTTCTGACCAACCTGAAAACCGATATTTTTGAGCTGTAGTAAGGTGTGTTTTGTTTCCATGTATGACCTAATCCATCTAATTCTATTATCGAGATTATGGATATTATGCGCCAATTTAGGCTAAATAGACACCGCGTTATGTGGAACAGATTGGGTAAATTAGATTTGCATGGCTAAAATAGTTGCCTTATTATTTTTAGTAACGTCTTGTTAGGAGATGGCATTCCTCCTAGTTTAACCGTCCTTTTGTGGACTGATGATGCCTACGTAAACCTATTCATTTGAATGGGCACGTAGGATTATGTGCCCGAATGTAGGGCATAAATGTCTGCGGGAGCTTTTCCTTGCATTTATTCCCATATGACTTGTAAGGAAAGTAGCAATGTACGCATCTCTTATTTCTATTGCTTTGGGCTCAGTGTTAGGTGGCTGGTTAAGATGGCTAATCGGCTTGAAGCTCAATAATTTACATCCTCATATCCCCTTTGGTACGGTATTCGTCAATTTAGTGGGCGGCTTTATTATTGGTTTTGCTGTCTCTTACTTTGCGAGTGCGAATATTAATCCTGCATACAAATTATTTATTGTGACGGGTTTTTGTGGGGCATTTACTACCTTTTCAACGTTTTCGTTGGAAGTGTTGGTGATGCTACAAGAAGGGAAGCTGGTGGTCGCATTTAGTACCATTGCAATACATGTTCTCGGCGCGTTGCTCTTCACTTTATTGGGTATGCTGTGTCATAACATGCTTTCTCAAGGATAATCTACATCGGTGCAGTGATTTATTTCTCATTCATTGGATGTGTTCAATTAATAGCCTATTTGTGGATGCGAATAGGCTATTTTTATCGTTATTTTCAGAAAAAATGAGGAAGGGTGAAATAAAGCAGAATATATTGCCAACGTGGCTAACAATTTGCTTTTATCATGAAAACCTGACAAATAGATAGTGAATGAATAAAAATATATTACTGGGCAACAGAATATAAATTTGGCATTTCCCTTTTCACGAAAAAGAATGAATTATTAGTAAAAGTAACTTTTTTAAAATATCCCATCAAAAACTCAGATTATCACAAAGTGATGTTTCTGTTTTTCAATTATCCAACCTTATATATGACTATGTCACTCGTAATACCCTATTAGTGTATTTCCATCCTTACACTGTAACTTAATCTATACATCCATTTTTTCAGTGATATGATGAATTTGTTGTTTAATTGTAATGGGTTGGATGGATATATATCGTTTGGTTTTAATTTACTCGCCATTTGAATGTCAAAGTTTAATTAAAACCAAATTTTAATTATAAAAAACTACAACAGAAATAAATAAAAATAATAAATACGGGGAAAAGTCATGTCACAAATGTTAGCTCTATTATTAATTGTTGGGATACTGTACATCGGAGATGCCATTGCGGTACGAACAAAAGCTTGGATCCCATCGGTATTTGTGTGCGCAGTATTATTTCTTTTAGGTTATTGGACGTTCTTCCCAAAAGATATTGTTAGCATTGCAGGGATCCCTAAAGTGGTCGCTGTCATGTTGATGTATTTGTTAATTACGAACATGGGCACATTGCTGTCATTGAAAGAACTTTTGCATCAATGGAAAACTATCTTAATTTCGTTATCTGGTATTTTGGGAATTATCGTTTTTATTTATGGCGTAGGTCTCGCTTTATTTGATTTAAATACCGTGTTAGTGGCAATCCCACCATTAGTGGGCGGTATCGTTTCTTCGTTGATCATGTCAAAAGGGGCGGCAGAAGCAGGACTGGTGGATTTATCTGTGTTTGCCATCTTAATTTATGTGATGCAAGGCTTTGCGGGATACCCATTAACGGCAATTATGCTGAAACGTGAAGGGCGCCGAGTGCTTGAGCAATACCGCCGTGGCGCATGGAAAGAGTCTTTGGCCGTTGATGGCGCGGATGATGTTGAAGTAAAAACATTAGCGTCAGAAAGTGCAATGCCTCGATTGTTTAAACGTATTCCAAGTCACTATAACACCAGCTATTTTCAATTTTTACGATTAGTGGTAGTGGGCTATTTAGCGTATTTGGCTTCTACGGTTGCTGCGCCTTATGTCAGTATCAGCCCATTTGTTCTGTGCTTATTATTTGGTGTCATCGCGTCTTCGATGGGCTTTTTGGAGAGGCAACCGTTACAGAAAGCGAACGGTTTTGGTTTCGCTATCATGGCATTGATGCTGTTCATCTTTGATACGTTAAATCACGCGACGCCTGATATGTTGCTGAGATTGGTCTATCCAATGGTGGTGTTGATTGTTGCCGCTGTGGTGGGCATGTTCATCGCATCGTGGATTGTAGGGAAAATTTTAGGGGTATCAAAAGAGATGGCATTTGCGGTTTCATTGACTGCGCTATATGGATTCCCAGCAGATTATATCATTACCAATGAAGCGATAAATGCGCTGACCAAAGATGACAAAGAGCGTCAGATTTTAACCAGTCACATGTTAGGACCGATGCTAGTTGGCGGATTTATCTCTGTCACCATGGTATCTGTGGTATTAGCGGGCATCATGGTAGCTTATATCGTGCCTGTCGCGGCGTAATAACTGAATATAAAAACGCATAATAATAAGGCGTTAAAAAATAAATAAGGACAGAAAATGGTCAATAATAACATTACAGCTTCCATTAAAAAGCACACTGAAGGGATGATAGCTTTTCGACGAGATCTTCACGCTCATCCAGAATTGCCATTCGAGGAAGTGAGAACGACAAAACGAATTGCTGAAGAGCTAGGGAAAATAGGCATCGAATATCGGCTGACTGAACCGACAGGGATTATTGCAGACATTAAGGGCGGCAAGCCTGGAAAAACAGTCGCTTTACGTGCAGATATTGATGCCTTACCTGTGCAAGAGTTGAATAAGGCTCTTGAGTATAAATCGACAAACGAAGGGAAAATGCATGCTTGCGGGCATGACGCACATACGGCGATGCTGTTGACCGCCGCTAAAGCATTGTATGAAGTTCGTGATGAATTAAAAGGAAATATCCGCCTCATTTTTCAACCTGCTGAGGAGATAGCGCAAGGCGCTAAAGCGATGGTGAAACAAGGGGCTGTGGATAATGTCGATAACGTGTTCGGCATGCATATTTGGTCAACGACACCATCCGGAAAAGTGTCATGTAATGTGGGAGGCACTTTTGCTTCTGCGGATTTATTGGTCGTGAAATTTAAAGGGCGCGGGGGGCATGGTTCAATGCCTGAGGCTACCGTTGATGCCGCGATTGTTGCCTCATCATTTGTCATGAATTTGCAAGCTATCGTTTCTCGTGAAACATCATCCTTAGATTCTGCGGTGGTGACTATCGGTAAAATGGATGTTGGGACACGGTTCAATGTTATTGCCGAAAATGCGGTGCTCGATGGTACGGTACGTTGTTTTGATATTGAAACACGTAATCGCATTGAAGCTGCGATTCGCCGTTATGCTGATCATACAGCAGCAATGTATGGTGCAACGGCAGAAGTGGATTATATCTACGGAACACTGCCTGTTATTAATGAGGAGCGTAGTGCATTATTGGCGCAATCGGTGATAGCGGAAGCATTCGGTGAACAGGCTTTAATGGCGGAAAAGCCAACGCCAGGTGGCGAGGATTTTAGCTTTTATATGGAAAATATCCCGGGATGTTTCGCTCTATTAGGTTCGGGTAACCCAGAAAAAGATACTCAATGGGCACATCACCACGGTTGTTTTAACATCGATGAAGACGTCATGGCATCCGGTGCGGAACTTTATGCGCAGTATGCATGGTCTTATTTACAGCAAGATAAATTCTAAGGCTGGGATTGTGTGAGTCTAGTGTTGATATAGTGAATATAACCCGAACGGTAAGCAATATCGTTCGGGTTTTCTTTTTTACTCAATAAACTAGGATCTTTCGGCTTTGATACAAAATACAGAATTATGATGTTGATTACGAATTATGATGAACAAAAATAGCTTCTCTGAGACGTTGTTGTAACTCAAAGCGTTGTTCTTGGGTGAGCTGCTCATCATGAGAAAGCTGCATCAGCATTTCATTCATGTTATGAACGATGTTTTCATCTAGCAGTAATGCCACTTTATTGGCTATATCTTGATAATAATCCACGGTAAATTCTCCTAAGCGTAGCGTTCGTTAATCAATTCTGTTTATCAATCACCATGACGGCCATGGTGTTTGGCTCAAGTGCACGCATGATATGTGGCTCGTCACCACGATAATGAATGTAATCACCGACATTGAGTTCTACGGGATTTTCGAGAGGACCGACTAAGGCTCGTCCTGACATTAAAATAATGTGTTCAGTGACCCCTTGCATATGGGGTGATGAAATACGATCTCGGCCGGGTTGAGCGACAATCGTATAAATATCTCGCTGGGAATTGGCTGGCGCAGAGGAGAGCAGGTATGCCAAATAGTTTGCATGTTCTGCACTAACTGGTGTGCCTTCACCGTGGCGGATCACGGTTACCGCTGCACGCTTTTCCTCAATTAAACGCGAAAATGGAATATCCAAGGCGACACACAGTGCCCATAACGTCTCAATACTGGGATTACCACTGCCCGCTTCAAGTTGGGATAATGTGGACTTAGCTATCCCCGCTTTTCGGGCAAGCTCGGAGAGAGACATCCCACTTTTTTGCCTTTCACAAGCCAAGGATTTTGAAATTAATTCGATTGGGGGCGTGAATAAGGTCAACGTAAACATCCTATTTTAATTGCACTTAGCCTAATGTAACGACATAATGAACGAATGTTTTTTATATCGAACGGTCGTTCTATGCAGAAATCTACATTTCAGTTTTCTATTCTCCATAATAGCACAGTGAAAAACATTGCACTGGTGTGTATTGCGGACCTAATTGTGGGGATATCTTATGGCGCTTTAGCTCACTCACAAGGCTTTGATTGGTGGGTTCCGCTGGTATTGTCTATTTTGGTTTTAGCGGGCGCGTCTGAGTTTTTATTTATTGGTGTTGTTTTTTCTGGGGGAAGTCCGATATCCGCTGCTTTAGCGGGCTTATTGGTCAATTCTCGTCATATTCCATTTAGTTTTGCTGTGAGTGAGCTAGCAGGAAAAGGACCGAAAGCGTTGCTGGGGTACCACATTATGAATGATGAAAGTGTGGTATTTGGTTTGGCGCAAGAAAGTCAGCAAGAGAAAACAGCTGCATTCTGGCTATGTGGGTTAGGTATTTTGATTTGCTGGCCTGTCGGAGTAATTATAGGTGAAATCCTGGGGAGCTTTATCCAAGATACTCATGCCCTTGGGATGGATGCAATGTTTCCTGCCATTATTTTGGCGCTCAGTTTGCCGGCGCTAAAAGATAAACGCCTGAGATTAGCCGCCATAATCGGCGCGGTTATCGCTATGGTAACAACACCAGTGTTACCCGCGGGTATTCCTGTATTACTCGCACTGTTGAGTTTAGTTATCTATATAAGGAAATAATGATGATGGAACATTCATGGTTGATGATGAGTGGGATCCTTATTTTAGCAATTGGCACGTATTTGATGCGTGCATCTGGGGCTTTGCTAAAAGGTCGAGTGAATCTCACTGAGCAAAATAAAGCACTCTTTTCGGCGGCAGCTATTGTCATTTTATTTTCTGTAGCGATGACAGCAACGGTTTTCTCAGGTGATGAACTATCTGATTTTCCTAAAATTATTGGTGTGGCCGTTGCAGGAATACTCACTTGGTAACGTAAGCCATTTATTGTGATTGTGTTATCGGCAGCATTGATGACGGCAGCATTGCGTTGGTTATTTTAAGCAAAAAAAAGCCCCTATGGCATTAGGGGCAAAATTAGGGATATACCTAAACGTTATTGTGTGCAAGTAAGATACTGATTTTTAAATAGCAATACCAAATGGTTGGCATTATCAGTGTAACAGGCACAGCCTATGGTTTAGGGTAATTCATTTGTCACTTTGCTGCGGGTGCTGTAGCCGGTACTGGCATCGGCATCGGCTGTGCAGGCTTGAACTCTGGCACTTCCACGACAGACATCTTCACCATGTAACGTTTGCCATCTTCAATTTTAGGTGTATCGTTCGCCAGTTTTTTGAGGGTTTCGTTTGGTTTAGTGGTTTGCTCTGTCACGCTATACACCATATTATGGTGATTACCACCGTGATGGCGTGGTGATTTATTCATATCAACATTGGCTGCAGCAGCGGCAAAGCCTACAGACATTAAAATAGCAGCGAGTAAACCTTGGTTTAATTTGTTCATTTCTATCTCCTCATTACGTGATGAGAGGATAATTCATCAATTAGGTTTCGCTCGCAATGGCTTTTACCTGCTTTGACTAAAGCTCCATATTTCCTGCATGTTTTATCCTTTCTTTACACATTTTATGGAAAATAATGCCGTTATTTTATGAAAAGAATGACAGCGAAAGAAGAATAAAGATAACCCAGAACATCTCTGGGTCATTGACGGGGTTAGCACGCAATTTGTGGTTGCTGAGGCTCAAGAGGGGGTAAACCATAGGCTGCACGAGCACGATCGCAGGCCTCATTGTGTATGCCGTTATGCCATGATTGTTCGAATTCTCGGCATGGAGTCGGACGCTGCTCATAGATGGAACATGACACACATTCACCTACGTTACCCGTTAGTGCCGTACAACGGGTATTTGGTTTTTGGTTTGTGCCTTGCATGCAGCTCATAAACGGGGTGATTTGCTCTGTCAAATGCTGAGGTACAGAGCCCCCGCCAGCTTCCGCTTCAGCCCAATAAAATGAGACACGAAAGTAGGCGCAACAAGCACCACAGTTGACACAAGGGTTATCTGAAGGATCAGTTTTTAGTATATGAATAATATTGGTCATATAAAAAATCTAACAATGAAGTTGATAGTTCCCGTAGGAAACGGGAGACGCAACACAGGCAGGAAGCCTAAGAAAATGTTGCTCAGCCGCTATTATGTTACGCAGCTCTACGTATTGGCAATATTTTTTAGAGTAAAAGTCCAATATTTGCAATCAGGTCAAAATAAAGTAAAAATTTCAGTGAGTTATAACTATAAAAAAACCTGCCGTTTAACGGGCAGGTTTCAGGGAGTATTCGGTGATAAGGATGATTAAACGTGTTTCAAATCACCGTCATCTTCTTGGTTAAAAATGGATTTGTCCGTTTCGCCCATTAATTGGCTAGTCACGGTACCTGCAGTCATTGAACCACTCACGTTCAGTGCCGTACGACCCATATCAATTAATGGCTCAACTGAAATCAATAACGCGACTAAAGTAACAGGTAAGCCCATCGCTGGCAGTACAATCAGTGCAGCAAACGTTGCACCACCACCCACACCTGCGACACCCGCAGAGCTGATAGTCACAATACCGACTAAAGTCGCGATCCACAGTGGGTCAAATGGATTGATACCCATTGTTGGTGCCACCATAACCGCTAACATGGCAGGGTAGATACCTGCACAACCGTTTTGACCGATAGTTGCACCGAAAGACGCAGAGAAGCTGGCGATCGATTCTGGTACACCAAAGCGGCGAGTTTGCGTTTCAATATTCAGTGGAATACTTGCAGCACTCGAACGGCTAGTAAAGGCGAATGTCAGTACAGGGCCTGCTTTCTTAAAGAATTTAATCGGATTTAAACCGGTTGTCGCAATTAAGACACCGTGAATCACAAACATAATGGCTAATGCCACGTATGATGCAACCACAAAGGTACCTAAATTAATGATGTCAGCTAAATTCGAGCTTGCGACCACTTTGATCATCAGTGCCATCACACCATAAGGCGTTAAGCGCATGACTAAGCGGACTAATTTCATTGCCCAAGCCTGCATCACATCGATAGCCGCTAATGCTTTTTCACCACGTTCTTTATCATCTTTGAACAGTTGCAGTGCCGCTACTCCTAAGAATGCAGCAAAAATAACCACACTAATAATAGATGTTGGGCTTGCACCTGTTAAATCAGCAAACGGGTTTTTCGGGATAAAGGACAGGATCAATTGCGGAACGGTTAAATCCGATACTTTACCAATGTAATTTGTTTCAATGGCCGCTAGACGTGCAGTTTCAGATTGACCTTGGACCAACCCTTCAGCAGTTAAGCCGAACAAGTTAGCAATCAAGATACCGATTAGAGCAGCGATAGCGGTTGTGAACAGCAGTGTGCCAATGGTTAAAAAGCTGATTTTCCCTAAAGAAGATGCCTTATGGAGTCTAGCTACTGCACTCAGAATTGAGGCAAATACCAGAGGCATAATCACCATTTGTAATAGTTGAACATAACCATTACCAACGATATTAAACCAAAGAATGGAGTCTTTTACCGTTTGGTGACCAGAACCATACACCAGGTGCAGTCCCACACCATAAGCAACACCGAATACCAGACCCAGTAAGACTTTTTTGGATAGGCTCCAACCATTCGATCCGAGTTTTGCTAACAGTATTAAAAGTGCTACGAAAACGAGCACATTGATAATCAGGGGAATATTCATTCCGCACTCCAAATTGTAATTATTTTACATAATGATTCTTGTTGTTAATCCTTAATAGGTATAAGGATTTCGTTTCTTCTAACAACTGGTTATATGATATCAGTTGAAGTTAGTCATTACTTATAATCAAAAGTTATAATTTAGGTTGATTTATACTTACAGTATATTACAAAAGTGATGTTTTTGTCGGTAAGTGTATATTTATCTGATTATTAAAATAATTTAGTACGCTTTCTATTTGCTGGAACCAGTCAGCTGGATGCCCTGCGGGTATAAGCACCGCACAGACGGTCAAAAGCACGGCAATAAAGCGTTCTCCGCGTTTACTAGATTTACCGCGTAGAACGGGAAAACAGAAACGTAATGGTAATGGCCATAAAAATGGGACACCGGATGGCGTCAGCATATCGGCAATTAAATGGCTCATATAACCAAGTAAAAACGCTTGGATAAGGTCAGGGGGTAAATCCCAATAATGGGGTAACCATTGATAGCTGGAAATCAGCAAAATTAGCCATGCAATAAGGCTATGCGTAAAGCCTCGATGACCGCAGAGCTTGGATATGGGAATAGAAATAATACGAAAAAGTCGCCCAAGAATGGATGATGGATGGTCGATATCCGGCAATAAGGCACCCAGCAAAACGCCTGGCACCATATGCAACCAATCACCCTGAGCGAACTCTGGCGTAATTTGCAGTTTATGAGCCATTATGAGTGAGGCGACAGAAAAAAGCAGGTGCCCTTCAGCAGTCATGGTGGATAAAATACCATCTGTTTATCTATACAGTAGGCGGGCAGTATAATGGGTTTGAGCGGAATTTGGTAGAGGATGAGAGTTAAAAAAACTCTTATTTATTAGCTAATAACCGTAGATTTTTATACTTTTCAAAATTTCCCCTACGCAAATAATGTAGGGGAAAGAAATCATCACTAATTCATTTAAGATTAACGTAAATTTTCTGGACGTAAATCATTTAATGAAGCGAGTTTGACATCTGCCAAACCCCAGCGTGGGTCATTGAAGTGCTTGTTATCAGGAACCACGATAGAGCGCATTCTTGCGGCTTTTGCTGCAATCATGCCATTAAAAGAATCTTCCAATGAAACGCAGTGAATAGGCTTTGTCGATAATTCTGCTGCGGCTTTTAAATAAACTTCAGGATGGGGTTTGCTTAAAGGCAATTTTGCTGCGGAAACAACCGCAGAAAAATAATGGCGAATATCAAATAAATTCAGTACCTTCTCCAACATGTAATCCGGAGATGCTGATGCTAACGCAATTTTTAAATCCATTGAACGGCATAACTCTAATGCATGTTGGACACCGGGCAACAATGGGCGTTTCTCTTCGACTAAGCCAATGACTCTGTCAATAATACGCTGTTTTGCCTCTTCTAAACTGCAGCCTTGCCAAGGGGATGCGTTATACCAAAGTTCAACAACGTGGTCGATACGCAAACCGAGGGTATCTGGAAGCGTGTGCTTGATGGATAAATCAACCCCTAACTCTGCAAATACTTCATCTTCTCCCTGTTCCCAGAAAGGTTCCGAGTCAATCAGCAAACCATCCATATCAAAGATAACAGATTGGATAGGTAATTTATGATACATAGCAAACTCCATTCATTTAGATACCCATTTGAAAATAGGGTATGGGGGCTGTCGCTGCATTTTAATCACAGTCAATTTAGTGTCTAAAACTATTCTAACAAGCCATGACTTTCGGTTATAGAGATATATGTGCTATCACATGATTTTATTGAAAATTTGAATTTAGCGGGTGATATGAATGCAATTAAATTTTTGAATAATCCGAAACTCAATTTTTAACTATCATTTTTTTATAGAAATTTGGAGCCAGCAAATATTATCGGCTATGATTAGCGTAGAAAAAAACTCTGAGGAATAGTTGTAATGAATTACCACAAGGCAAATTCTCTTGCGATTGGCAAACGTATTTTGGGCTGGATCGTATTTTTTGTAGCATTAATTTCTACGTTAGCATCATTAATTAAACTCGCTGCTCTGAAAGGAATTCAAGGTGAAGGGATCAATGCGGTTGCTAATGATTTTGTGAAATTGATGGCAGAAATGGCTCGACAAAGCACACCATTTTTAAATGTATTTTGGAATAATTCGCCAGTTCCTGAAGTAAGCCAAGGTTTTTCTGGTAGCTGTATCGGATTTTTTGTTATTTTTATTTTTATCTTTGTGGGATTAGCACTAAGCGCATCAGGCTTACGCATGTATCGTCAAATTAAGTTTATTCGTGAAAGCATTGAAGATCATGTCATTCTAGAGAATGCTAAAGGCAGTGAGGTCACAAAAGAAGAATTAGAATCTAAAGTGACCATTCCCCGACACACTATTTTTAAACAGTTCTTTTTGATGTATTTCTGGCCGATAGTCTTAGGGATTGCAATCTATTTTGCATTAAAGCTCCTGAATTGGTAATTCTCCCATCATAATCCTGCGCTGCATCAGGTTTATTCCCGTGCAGCGCATCACTGAGTTTAGATTATTCATCTGCGAGTAAATTATCAATAATATTGCGGGCATGCAGATAGCTTTGCTCATTGCCAAACATATTGGCTTGATTGAGTAAGAAATAGAGTTGATAGATTGGTTGCCTATCTAAGAAACTTGCGGGTAGCGGCCAAACGCTTTGGTAGCCATCAATAATTTGAATAGGAATTTCTTTATACAATGGCAACATGGCGATATCGCATTCCCGATCACCCCAATAACATGCAGGGTCGTAAAGTACGCCATCTATTTGGTTGGTGATGGCACAGTTTGCTGGCCACAAATCACCGTGTAATAAAGAAGGTTGAGGCTGATGCCCGGACAAACGGTGTTTAACAATATCAACCAGTTTTTGAATATCACCAAAAACCATGCCTTTTTCGGACGCTATTTGTAATTGAAGACCAATACGTTTTTCTGCAAAGAATGCATTCCAACGCTTTTCCCATCCATTTGGCTGAACAGTCGTACTGAGCATAGTATCAAAATCAAAACCATAACTTGGTTGCTCTTCCCATTGATGCAGTCGAGCCAATTGTTGTCCAAAATGCCACGCATTGGTGTTATCAAAATGTTTTAATGGGAAATATTCGAGGAGAA
>NZ_JAMPSW010000084.1:0-16354 GCF_028484855.1 Providencia sp. PROV033
GGTTATTGAATTTTTTTACTGCTTAAGAAATATTTTCAGCATCCTGCTGATTAAATGTTTTTGTTCAATATTTAACTCTGAATTATATCTTTAATACTTATGCAATAAACTGCATTTTAGTGGTAATTCTGAAGTTATATATTGTATTATCATTCTTGATTGGTGATATCTTTCATTAAAATTTAAAGGTGTGTATCATAGTATCCATTCAGTATAAATGTGAATTAATTGTTATAACTTTTATTGAGTTAGCGGGTTTCCTATGCTTGAAAATCTGGGTATCACAAACTTATGGACTTACCTTATCGGTGTTATTTTTATTACACTGGTACCAGGACCTAATTCTTTATTTGTTTTAACGAGTAGCGCAAAATATGGTGTAAAGAATGGCTATAAAGCAGCTCTGGGGGTTTTTACTGGCGATGCTTTGCTCATTTTTTTGTCATTTCTAGGTGTTGCGTCTTTAGTCAAAACATCGCCAATCTTTTTTAGTGTGATCAAGTATGCAGGGGCTACCTACTTATTTTACTTAGGTATCAAAACATTATATTCAGTGTTACATAAAAAAGAATCTTCCACAGATGCTAATGAAATTATCTTGGAAACAAAAGGAACGTATAAAAAAGCAGTCTTTTTAAGCTTATTGAATCCTAAAATGATCATATTCTATGTTTCATTTTTTATTCAGTTTATTGATCCTAGCTATCCAAATGCAGGCGTTCCATTTTTCGTATTAGGTGTAATATTAGAAGCCTGTAGTATGTTTTATTTATCTATGCTGATATTTGGTGCCGTTGCTGTAACGAATATGGTGAAACATAATAAGAAACTGTCCAAATTCTCTAATAGTTGTATTGGCGCTGTTTTCTTAATGTTTGGCGCTAAATTAGCGCTAACTGCCTAATAAAATACAAATAATTATTAAAAATAGCTGACAAGTGGGTCAGCTATTTTTTTGTGTTTACTTGGGTACCTTTAACATGTAATTCTTCGCATAGAAATAAACTTGAGCGAGTAATCAAAAATAATTATTGCTCAATTAAAGTATTCACCAAGTATAGAGTGCATTTCATCCTACCAATGCTTTATGTTTCGATCCGCTTGTGTGACAGAGGTGCATTTTGCCAGTAATGGCAGTATCTTTTTCTTCAAGTCATCCATTAGGCTATAAATTACAGGTACAAACAACAAACTGAGCACTGTAGAACTCATTAATCCACCGATGACCGCAATTGCCATCGGGGCTCTAAATCCGGCATCCGCACCTGTTGTAAGCACTAAAGGAACCATTCCCGCAATCATAGCAAATGTGGTCATAATAATAGGACGGATTCGTTCTTGCCCAGCTTCGATAATGGCTTCTTGTCTATTTAATCCTGAACGCTCTTTTTCAAGAATAAATTCAACTAAAAGAATCGAGTTTTTAGTGACGATCCCCATCAACATTAAAATACCAATGATAACCGGGAGATCTATCATGGCGCCATACAACACTAAAGCAATAATGGCACCGCCAATGGAGAATGGAAGAGCAACTAAAATTGTTATAGGTTGCATGAAATCCTTAAACAAAATAATGAGTATGGCAAACACTAATAACACACTAAAAAACATAGTTGTACTGAACCGCTCAAACATATCCAGCATAAATTCCATATCCCCATACTCTAATGGTTCAATGCTTTTTGGCAGTGACTGATATTCAGGAAGAGTAGTTACACTTTCTAATGCTTCACCAAGTGATAATCCGTCTAAATTTCCTTCAATAGACATTTTTCTCGCACGATTAATACGATCAATTTGTGATGGACCATCGCTAAAATCAATATGGGTAACCGATTTAATTGGGACCGTTTTTTCACCATCGCTTCGGACATAGAGATTATTTAAGACATCCACATCATTTTTTTGGTTGTCAGGCAAAATAACTTGTAACGTGAGTTGTCTTTCTGGCAAATTAAATTTTGCACTACGAGAGTTATTTTCACCCATAGTCGCAATTCTTAATGTGCTAGCTATTTCTTCCACATTAACTGCAGTTCGACCTAAATCTTGTAAATTAGGGGTGACAATAAGCTCTTTTCGTAAAAGAGGTTTAATAACACGGACATTATTAATACCTTTAATGTTAGCGATGCTATCCCGCAGTTTATGCATCTGAGTTTCTAGCTCTTTTGGATTAGCGCCAGTAAAGGTTAATGAAAATTCTTTGCTACCATCACTGTTACTGAAGGTATAACGGGCATCGGGCGTTTGTTGTAAGAAATGCGCAATTGAATTCTCAAATTGTTTTTGTGACATTTCGCGTTCATTTGGGGAGGTTAATGTCAGAATTATCTGACCCTTATGTTGAGCTATTCCATCGGCATCATCGCTTATACCTGCAATGGTATAAATTGATTCAACTTCAGTACGTTCTTTCAATTTTTCCGCCATATTCCGAACCGCTTTTTGTGTTTCTTCAACGGGTGTTCCGGGCGGGAGCTCAACGTCAATCTGGCTAACACTAATATCACCGTTAGGCATAAAGCCAATGGGTAAATAAGCAATACTGGAAATGGAGCCGATTAGAAAGATGAAAGCAAGCGAAAGCGCAATTTTCCTATGCTTTAATGTCATCATTAACAAGCGAGTATATCGATTTATCCAGTTAGGAATAACGTGTTTACTCTGCTGTTTTTTAGTCGGTAACAGTAAATAGGCTGCCATTAATGGCGTGACTAAGCGAGCAACTAATAAGGAAGACAAAACAGCCGCAGAGACAGTAATGCCAAATGGTACGAAGTATTTACCAACGAAGCCGCCAAAAGCTAACCGGCAAAAAGACTGCAATGATAGTTAACGTTATAGCAACAATGGCAAAACCGATAGCATCTGATGCTTTCAATGCAGCTAAATAAGGGCGTTCACCTCGTTCGATATATTTTTGAATATTTTCAATTTCAACAATAGCATCGTCCACTAAAATACCGATGACTAATGTCAAAGCAAGTAGGGTAATGCTATTAAGTGAATAGCCAAATATAGCTAAAACAAAAAAAGTAGGAAGAATGGATAATGGTAACGCTATTGCAGCGATTAACGTTGCACGCCAACTTTTTAGAAAGAAAAGCACAATAATAATGGTTAAGAAGGCACCTTCTAATAATGTTTGGATAGTTAAATAGTAACTTGATTCAGTATACTTTACAGTTGATGAGACTAGTTGGATGGTAATATCTGGGTGTTTCAGTTTTAATTTATCAAGTTCATATTCAACATTATTTGCCACAGCAGTATCACTAGAGCCTTTCGCACGAAATACAGCAAAGCCTACTACATCGTCACCATTTAATTGGGAAATGGTTTTGGTTGCTTTTTGACCTTGGTAAATTGACGCGATATCCCCTAATTTAATCCATTGCTGGTTGCCAATAGGTAACTGGATATTCTTAATTTCATCTATATCCTTTTTTTCGCCTAAAATCCTAATTGTATGTTGCAAGTCATTGTATTTAGATGAACCGCCAGAAGAATTTTGATGAATGCTTCTTAGTAACTCATTTATATCTGCTATTGAGAGTTGCAATGCCGCTAATTTATTGGCGTCAGGTTCAATACGTACAACACTGTCAGCGCCGCCAAGTCGACTCACTTTTTGTACACCCGGAGCCATAATTAACTGTTTACTGACGGTGTCATCAATAAACCATGATAAGTCAGCGATAGATTGACGATTAGAGGAAACCGCATAACGAAGTATTGCACCACCTTCAACATCAATGCGATTAATTAATGGTTCATCAATGGATTGAGGTAAGTCACTGCGGATCTGTGCAATTTGTTCACGAATATCATTTGTTGCGATATAGGCATCGATCGTTAAATCAAACTCAACCGTTGTGGTAGAAATTCCTTCTGTAATTGTTGATGTAAGATGTCGAATTCCAGGAATGCCCGATATTGCCCGCTCAACGGGTTTTGTAATCGCATTTTCCATTTCGGTTGGAGAGGAACCATCTTGAGTAATTGTCACCGTTACAATCGGAAAATTAATAACAGGATTGGCGGTCACAGGTAATTGATTGAATGAAAATATTCCCGCAACCGTCAGCGCTAAAAAAATAACAAGAGTAGGAATTGGTCGGGTAATTGCCCATGAAGATAACTGCAGTTTCATTGTCTATCCTTTACTGGACTCACCGTATCATTTTCCGTTAAAAATGCTTGGGCATTTGTTACGACAAATATATCGCTAGAAATAGGCGATAAGATTTCTATACGACCATTGTGAATTTTTCCAGTGGTGACTTTTTGTTGTTTCACTTTATTGTTAACAACAATAAATATAATCCTTTCGCCATTATCTAATGTGCGAATGGCGCTGTATGGAAGTGTAGTTTGCAGTTTTTCTGCATTGGAAATAATGGCGGTACCGGATTCACCCGCTTGAAGATTGTCTCTATTTTCATCAAGTGAAATGCGAATTCGTCCTTGTTGTGAAATAGGATCTATTTTCGGGGATAAGTAACGTAATTTACCTGTAATTATTTGATTATTTAATGTTTTTAATTGAATGCGCTCAAGGCTTGATAAGCGCTTTAATTCAGAAATATGCGCTAAAGCATCAAATTCAATTTCACCATTTTCAATGATTTTAAATAGCAATTGGTTATCCGATAACATTCCTCGAATAGCATGCCGCTCACTGATTACTCCTGAAATAGGCGCCACAATACGTGATTTTTCTTGCTGACTTTTTTCTTTTACAAGCTGTGCTTGTAACTGGCGTAGCTCTGCTTTGTTAGCGTCTAGGAGTGCAAGTGCAGCTAATGACTCTGATTTCGCTTTCTCGAAATCATTGGTAGAAATAGCACCTGTTTTAGCAAGTGGTGTAAGGCGAGAGAGCTCTTTTTGAGCTTGTTCTGCCACCACTTTTTGCTGCTTAATATATGCAGTTGCTTTTTCAGTCTCGGCTTGAAGTTGGCTAACCGATGCATTTTGAATCGGAGATTCTAATATCGCGAGCAACTGATTTTTCTCGACCCATTGACCTTCCTCAACCAAAACATCAATCACCATTTGTTGTTGCAATGGTGAACCAATAGCGATCTCATTTCTTGCAACGAACGTCCCCGGTAGCGAAAAAGTTTCCGCATAGGTGGTCTGCTCGGGGGAAGTCACATTTAATCGTACTGTTTCAGACAATGAAGCGGGAGAAATAAATAATGAGTAAAGCAGTATCAAGGTAATACTTAGACGTATCATAGGTCCACACATGTCAATAGTGATATTGGTGTAAATTAATGAAATTGTCTGAGCATTACCATAAACCAACATTAAACCTTAATTTTCCGTTAAGGTTAGTAATTTCAATACTTAACGCGCAAAGTATTTTGAACCAGCCACACAAAGAATAACGCCAAGTGTCGAAGTTATCATGACACTATTAACGGATTCATTGAGTAGCCAAGCAGAAAGAACTAAGCCGATAAAAGGTTGTAATAACTGCAATTGACTTACGCCAGAAATCCCACCATCTGCTAGACCTCGGTACCAAAAAAAGAAACCAATTAACATACTAAATAGAGATACGTAAGCGAGCCCCATCCATGCCTCAAATGAGACAGTGGAAAATGTAGTTGGTAGTCGCCAAAAACTGAATATCAGCATGATTGGTAATGCGAGAACCAAAGCCCAACAAATAACTTGCCAGCTACCTAATGATTTTGAGAGTACGGTGCCTTCTGCATAACCCAGCCCACAGACAATGACCGCAATGACCATATACAAATCGCCTTGCCATGCGTGTGTTGCACCTTGAAGAATTGCGAAGCCGATTACAAATAAACTTCCCATGATTGAAAACAACCAGAATAATTTGCGAGGGCGCTCGCCTGCGCGTAATACACCAAATAAAGCAGTAGACAGCGGAAGTAAGCCCAAATATACAATGGAGTGAGAGGAGCTAATGTACTGTAATGCAAGTGCGGTTAAAAATGGAAAACCGAGTACCACACCTAAGGAAACAATGAAAAGTGGAGCGATTTTTTGTTTTGTTGGTATTTTTTGGCGTAGAACTATCAGAATAATGAGAGCCAAGATCCCAGCAATGGTAGCGCGTAAGATGGTTAAATAATCAGGTGTAAAGCCACTGATAGCCAGCTTGGTTGCAGGTAACGATCCGCTAAAAATAACGATACCTATAAAGCCATTAATCCAACCTCGTGTGGTCTGAGAGGTAGAAGGTATGGTCGTGTGATTTGAGGTTAACGATTTATTTTGATTCATAATTGACCGTTGTTATTTGTCATGGAGTTTTGCAAAACTAATCGACATAATCATGACAATCAAAAAATTGTCATAGGTACAATTTCATGACACAAAATCGTTATAAGCAGTATGTTGATTCAATCTCAGCACAGATCATGAATGGGGAATTAAAAGTAGGAACCCGTTTACCGACTCACCGGCAGTTTGCAGAAAAATCCGGTATTTCTTTAGTGACCGCTTCACGGGTCTATCGCGAACTCATTGAAAAGGGATTGATTATAGGAGAAACAGGAAGAGGAACGTTTGTTAGAGATATCAATCTATTACCTAAGCTGAGTATTGAACAAGATGTAGCTAAAAATACATTGGATCTCAACTTCAGTTACCCAATAGCTAAAGAACAGACCAAGCTCTTGCGTGAATCTCTGAGGGAGATTGCAGTTGGTGGTGATTTGGAAGGTATTCTTTATTATCAGCAGCATACAGGAAGAGAACATGAAAGAAAAACCGTTGCTAACTATTTGAAACAGCGCGGACTGACTCATGCTTCAGTAGATACAGTCGCTTTAGTGAGTGGTGGGCAACATGGTCTAGCAACCATTATTTTGGGTATGTTTAGCCCTGGGGACATTATTGCGGTAGATGCACTCACTTACCCTGGATTTAAAGCTCTCGCGAAAATGTATCACTTAGAGTTGATATCAGTGCCTATGAACGAAAATGGTCCTAACTTACAGGCATTAGAAAAACTGTGTCAGCAAAGAAAATTTCGGGCGTACTATGCCATGCCGACACTGCACAATCCGTTGGGTTGGGTAATGAATTTATCTGATCGCAAAAAGTTAGTTGCTTTAGCAAAGCAGTACCAATTCTTCTTAATTGAAGACGGTTCTTATGCGTTTTTACAGCGACCTGCGGTTGTTCCGTTAGCAACGCTTGCACCAGAAATTACGTTTTATACGACGGGTTTTTCGAAAAATATTGCCACCGGATTACGGGTAGGAGCCGTGTTGGCACCACAGCAATATATTGAGAATATAGAGCGTATTATTCGTATTACAACGTGGAATACACCAGCAATAACGACTGCCATCTTATGTGATTGGATTGAGAAAGGTGAAGTCGACAGTATTGAAAGAGATAAACGGCGAGATGCAAAAATTCGGCAAAAAATAGTCCAGCAGATTTTTGTCGATATACCTTATATTGCGCATCCTGCCAGTTATTTTGTCTGGTTACCGTTACCTGAAGGTGTACGTGCAGATATCGTGGTTAGTGAGTTAAAAAAACAGCATATTGCTATTAGCAGTGCGGAATCTTATAGCACGTCTAATAAGACGCCGCAGGCGTTAAGAGTTGCAATTAGTACCTTATCCCATGAAGAATTGACGGTGGCACTACAGGCAATTAGGCATGTTATTTTGTACTTGATTGATTTATAGGTCCAATTACTTTAAGGAAAAAAGAGTGGAGCAAGTTAAACATTTCACAGCAACGGCGATGATCTGCAATCGACAAGGTGAGTTTCTTTTACATGAACACCCTAAATTGGGAATTTGGTTACCACCAGGAGGTCATGTCGACCCGAATGAAGAGCCGCAAGAGGCGGTTGTACGCGAAGTGTTGGAAGAAACAAGGTTACACTGCAAAGTGATTGATTGCCGCTACCCACTGCAAGCACAAGTTAATCATTCAGGTCAGACTGACTCCTTGCCCATCCCATTAGCTATTTTAAAAGAACGTATTGCCGATAAACATCAAGGAGAACATTGGCATATCGATATGGTTTATTTATGTGAGTTACTAGAAAGTGATGCTCAATGTCATACGGATTTTCACTGGGTGTCTCTCCATCAAATGCGTCACTTAAATCTACCTAACGATGTGTATGAGCTTGCGATCATGGTTAATGAGTTTTATCAAGAAAAGTCGTCTCCTAGGTTTAGATGATTCAAACTGACTATGAAATATTAAAAAACAGTAATGAAACACCTAAGACAATTAATAAAGCACCGATCACTTTATCCATAAAAAATTGATATTTTAGAATTTTGTTTCTAATTAATGGAGATGAAAAAAATAAAGCTATTAAGCTAAACCATAGCCAGTGCACAAAGGAAATAAATACGCCATAGCTGAAATTAAGCCATTGGGAATTATCTGTTTGGATCACTTGCGTATAGATAGAAATAACGAAAAACATAGTTTTCGGATTGAGTGCATTGGTTAGAAAACCCGTCTTGAAGGTTGTTAATGAGGTCTGGGCTGAGACAGGGCTAAGGTTATGGCTCGTGTTGATCGCTATTTTGTTTGTCAGGGATTTGAAGCCGATATAAACCAAGTAACCGACACCGAGAAGTTTGACGGCCATAAATAATGTGGGAGAGCTCATAATGATTAGCGTTACACCAAAAATAGTGTACAACACATGGACTTGAACACCCGCAGCAATACCAAAGGCACATAATAAACCTGTTTTAGTGCCATAAGAGTAGCTATTTCTCGTGACCATAGCAAAGTCGGGACCTGGGCTAATAACAGCCAAAATAGTTATTGTTGCAACGGCGATGATTTCATTCATAGTGGAATCCTAATTGTAATGAAAACTGACGTAAATATTGATAAGTAACAAATGAATTAAATAAACTTGATTATTGATTATCAATACCTTGGCGTAGCGTTGTTTGAGCGCCGTAATCGAGCTGTTTTTTTGACGGCTGAAGGTAAATTATTATTTCAAACAACCGCAAACATGTTTCAGCAACTGGCTGAGACAGTAGAGAAAATAATTCATCATCCTCAAAGCCAAATGGTGAGCTTATCGTGTGAACCCACTATCGCAATGAAATGGCTGATACCGCGGTTAACTCGGTTTTATCAACAGCATCCTGAAATTACAGTGCACTTAGTTGCAGCTGGTGGACCGATTGATTTTGCCAAAACGGGGACTGACCTTGCACTTCGTCGCAATGATTTCATATGGAGTGATAATATTTATGCGACAAAAATATGTGCTGAATGGATGGGGGTTGTAAAAAAATTGGGTGACCAGCCATATACGGATATGCCATTACTTGTACCGTCATCACGTCCCAATGTTTGGCAAACATGGCAATCTCGCAGTGGGATCAATTTACAAAAGAATAAACGAATCAGTTTTGAACATTTTTATCTTTGCTTACAGGCAGCTTTAGCTGGGCAAGGGGCGGCTATCGCATCATTTCTAATGGTTGCAGATGAAATTGAAACAAAACAATTAATTGCTCCTGAAGGCTTCATTGAAGATGGATCAGCGTATTATTTACTTTCAGCAAAAGAGACAAACGCGAATACCCCTGTCGCAATTTTTAAATCATGGTTAGAAGAGAACGTTAGACAAAGCTTGTTAATGACTCAGCAATCGGTATAAAAATTGTATAATTTTAAGGGGTTGGTCATTAAATCATCGAACCTACTGATGCAGTGAAGATTTTATGCCCTAACTATTTCTCTGCGTGCTATATTTCCCAGAATCGTTTTGGTGTCTTTATGTTGGAGTGAATAATGAGCAAAATTCGGGTTGGTGTCATTTTTGGTGGAAAATCTACCGAGCATGAAGTTTCGTTGCAATCAGCTAAAAATATTATTAATGGATTAGACCGTAGTAAATTTGATGTATGCCTGATTGGTATTAATAAAGAAGGGCAATGGCATGAGTATGATGAAGCAAACTTCCTGCTACATGGTGATGATCCTGCTCATATTGCGTTAAATACACCAAAACGCAGTATTGCAATTGTTCCTGGTAAACAGAGTGAACAATTCATTTCTTTAGAAGATGCAAAACCGCTCCCGCAAATTGATGTTATTTTTCCAATCGTCCACGGTAACTTAGGTGAAGATGGTTCTTTGCAAGGGTTGTTGCGTATGGCGAATCTACCTTTTGTAGGTCCGGGTGTTTTAGGTTCTTCCGCATGTATGGATAAGGATGTCACTAAGCGCCTACTAAGAGATGCCGGGTTACATATTGCACCATTTATCACGATATTAAAAAGTGGGCGTGATGAAATTAGCTACTCAGCGACGGTTGAAAAACTGGGCTTACCATTATTTATTAAACCTGCTAACCAAGGGTCATCAGTTGGGATCAGTAAAGTTAATAATGAAAGCGAGTTTAACGCGGCATTAGATTTTGCATTTTTATTTGATGTAAAAGTGCTGATTGAAAGCGCAGTGAAAGGTCGTGAAATTGAGTGTGCAGTGCTTGGAAATGAGCATCCACTTGCAAGCCCATGTGGCGAAATTGTGTTGCATGATAGCTTCTATGCTTACCATACTAAATATATTGATGAAAATGGAGCATCCGTTGTTGCCCCAGCAGATCTAGAGCATGATATTAGTGATAAAATTCGGGCGATTGCGCTAGAAGCATATCAAGCATTGAATTGCAGTGGTATGTCCCGTGTTGATGTGTTTTTAACAGAAAACAACGATGTTGTGATTAATGAAATCAATACATTACCAGGATTTACTAATATCAGCATGTATCCAAAGTTATGGCAGCAAGGTGGCATGACTTATCAAGAATTGATCAGCCGGTTAATTGAGCTGGGAATTGAAAAATTCGAGCAAATAGCGGCTTTAAAAACGGCCTGCGATGAAATTTAGTTTCTAATTTTTTCTACTAGTATTGCCGATAGCCAGTCGCTATCGGCATTACTGATCATCACATCAAGCCATTAATGCATTGTGTTTTTGTTACACCAAACATAATTGATATAACGAAACAGTGGCTCAAATCCAAATTTTCTATATAAGTCAAAACCTGCTTCAGAAGCATCTAAGAAACAATGTTCCACACGTTGTTGACGGCAAAATGCTAGCGCATAGTCAATGAGTTGGGATGCGTAGCCCTTACCCTGAAATTTAGGTTCGGTGCCAATGTCATCAAAACGTGCTAACTCACCTTCAATAGTCACAGTCATTGATGTCGCGGGTTCACCATTGACTAAGAGAACAAAATGGAATTGAGGAGCACCTTGTTGAAGAGCATCTTCATGGTAGCGGACATATTCTTGGATCACTAAATCGTGTTCTTCTGAAAGGTAAAAAGCAGAAACTAATGGTTTTGCCCAAAGGGACAAATCATGGTTGGCTAATACTATATCTACTTGATTATCTGGTAAATTAACTTCTTTTTGCTGTGATAAAGTTAATGCCATTGCTGTGGTGACGCTGTCACGCTTATAGTTAAGTGCTTCAATATCATCAATCACTTTTGGTAGCATTTCTTCTGGAATAACCAAGGTATGATTTTTTTTCTGCGACACAAACAGGTTATAAGCTTGCATAAATGCGTGATGGGTCGAATCTGGCTGCAAATAGATAAAATTAAATGCGGGGGAATTTAACGGAGTTAAATAACAAATTGTATGTTGTGCAATCTGGATACTGTGCTCACAAATCGAAGTCCAAAACGTCTTTTCGATCGATTGGTAATGTCGTAAATAGTAGAGCGGTATATTCATTAGTCAGTTACCTGATACAAAATGTGTTAGTCAAAAATGGGGTAAATAATCAATCTGATCCCATGTAAAATTCTGTTAACTTATTGGTAGTAAAGCTGTTGATACTTATCTACTGATAATAACTAAACCTCTAAAATCGGCAACTGTTGCCGCAGTTGTCATTCTATCTTTAGTCTTAGCTCTCATTATTATGCAACGCTTACAGTGCTTTTTAGCAATATCTATAAAGTAAATCTGAGGATAAATTAAGGCGTTTCGTGCGATATGCAGATAATTTGTTATTTAATGCTATCCTACGACAAGCACTTAATTTATAAAAAACTATATAACTCAATGATATTATCTATAAATGCGTTGTTATGATAGCGAAAATAAAGAGATCGTACCTGCATAAACATGCTTAATCTTGTGAGAAAAATAGCATAAATAACGAAATAGAAGACAGCATGCATCAACATATTGTTTTAGAAGACAAAAAATAGAGGAGTCGGATTGCGGATATGAAAAGAATCATATTAGGCATTGTACTTTTAGCGAGCTATTCGATGTTTGCCAAATCAGCGAATGACAATTTCGAGATGCAAACACTGAAAATTGATAAAAAAGAGATCCACTATTATTTGCTAAAGAGTCAGTCAAATTCATCGAAAGAACTCTTAGTATTAATTCAAGGTTCTGACTGCAAAAGTGTCGTAAATAACCAAAATATGATTAAGAATTTTAGGGCGGTATTACCTAATAGTGACGTTCTATTGGTAGAAAAAACAGGGTTAAACGCCCAAATAGGACAAAATGGTGAAGAAGTTTCAGAAGATGAGTGCCCTGTAGAATACATGAGGAATGATTCTTATTTTGAGCGTGTGGATAATTATATTGCTGTGTTAAATCAACTAAAACCTCAGTATCAATATATTGTTTTACTTGGAGGAAGCGAAGGGGCAATTATTACCAATATTATCGCGTCTAAGGTCAATTTTATTGATGCTGCGATTTCGTTAAATGGTGGCGGACAGTTTTTTATTAATGATGTGTTTTATAGCATTAAAAAGAGTGTTCCCCCCGAAGAAGTAGACGGTGCAATTGAAGGATTTAACCAGTTTGCAAATGCTGTATTGCATGAACACTTAGAGGACAATCAATTTCCGAGTGGGCATGGGCAAAATTGGTGGTATGAAGCATTAACTATTGATAATAAAAAACTATTGCAAGGTGTACATAAACCGCACTTAGTGATTCAAACTCTTGCAGATACGAATGTCGATGTTGAAGGGGCAAAAAAAATGATGGATGAGGTAAAAAATCCTAATATTACCTATAAAACCTATTCAACATTGGACCATTATTTTCAAAATAGTCAGGGTAATAATCAGTCATCTAGTGTTATTAAGGATATTCAAGATTGGTATGCAGGGATAAACAAACAAAAATAAACCCGCCTTTACGCCCAACTCCGATAGAGCAGAGTTGGACGTAATTGATTTTATTCTGAAATATAGCTGTGATATTTAAATATCGATTTAAATCCAAGTTTTTGATATACCGATAAACCATCGCTAGACGCTTCCAAATAGCACTGCTTGATTCTATGTTGACTACAAATCTGTAAAGCATATTTAATCAATGTCGTGGCAAATCCTTGCCTCTGGAATTCAATGTCTGTACCAATATCATCTAAGCGCGCAATGTCATTGTGTAGCGTGAGTGTTAGTGATGATACTGGGGTCTGCTGATTAAATAAGACAAAATGCATGATATTGATTTGCTTGTCCAACGCACGCTGATGATAGCGAATATATTCATCAATAATGGATTCATCATTATCGCAATCTAGTTCATTGACTACAGGAAACGCAGTAATAAGCGGTTTTGACCAGTCTGAGAGATTATGATTACTAAGCTTTATATCATAGACATCTGGTAACTGGTTTCCCGTTTTGAATTCATTCCCCGTAAGTTCAAATACCATCGCTGTTGATTCACCATCATCAATAAGATCATGTTGTTGTATACAATGTGAGAACTTGGGTAATTCATCGGTGTGAACAACTAAAATATAGGGTTTTGAATGTTGTTGAAACAATGTATTTGCCGCTTCAAAGCCAGCAATAGTTGCTCCTGAATGCAAGTAAATATAATTAAAAGCGGGAGTTTTTAGCTCAGTAAAATAGGCAAACGTATTTGGCTCTACATGATGCGTCTTTAGGCTGATAGCAGACCAAAAAATATCTTCTAATAAGTAAAAACACGCTTCGTTGTGAGTCATTTCATGGTGTCCTAATAAATTAACTGAACGTTTCTAGTCTATTGAGAAAATTGAGATTGCTGACACTATGGTACATGGGATAGCATTTGTTTAATTAATAAAAGATTAAGGAATATCTGTGAATAATATCCCCGAAACCATCACGTTCTTTGAGCGTTTATTACCACTGGTTGTTTCCGGTGAAAAAGTGATCACCATTCGTGATGAAAGTGAGAGTCATTATGTACCAGGCTCAGTTGTCAAAGTCCACGCTTTAGAAACTGGCGAGTACTATACCGACATTGAGATACTTTCTGTTGAGTCACTGAACTACGATGATATTTCAGAGTATCACGCGACTCAAGAAGGGATGACATTTGAAACATTGAAAGCTTTAATTCGTGAAATTTACCCAACAGAAAATTGCCTATATGTTATTCATTACCGATTAACAACAGCAAACGCTTAATCACGATGACAGCTTTTTACTAGCTTAATAAAGGCTTTTGTGGCTGGAGAAGCATCACTGAGGTTATTAACTGCAAAGGCAATATCCCGAGTCACGCGGGGAATTAATGGTTTTACGACGATGTTGTTAATATTTTCGGGGATTGCGAGTTGAGCCACAATTGACACAGCTTCACCTCGAGCTACTAATGAAAAAGTGCTTAGAAGTTGGCGGGTTCTAAATTGAATCTTAGGCGTCAGCTTTTGTGCAGAGAATAAGCTCAGTACAACCTTTCCTGAGCCAGCTTGAGTTAGGTTAAAAGGATAATTGCATAACTGTTTTAAAGTAAGCCCCTCATGAATCGCTAATGGGTGGTTTAATGGCAATATGGCTACGTATTGATCTTGTTTCACAAGAAAAGTATCGAAACGTTCGTCTGGCAAGACGACAACGCCAACATCTACGCGTTTTTCTTGCAACCATTGAGTCACACTTTCGTCATCACCTTCATCAACAATGATTTGAATATCAGGGTATTGTTGACGAAATGCGGTCAATAATGGCGGCAGAATGTTAGTTGAAGAGCCTGGTCCAAAAGAACCAATCCGTAGTACACCTTTTTTCAATCCATTAGAGGCTTGAGCCTCTTGCCTCATGGTTTCCTGAAGACTCAATATGTGTTGTGCTCGGTTTAATAGGGTACAACCAATTTCTGTCAGCGTGATTTGGTTTTGTTCCCGCGTAAATAGCATGACATTTAAATCTTTTTCGAGTGATTTAATCGCATGGGAAACCGCAGATTGGGAAATCTTCAATGACATTGCCGCTAAGGTAAAGCTTTTAAGCTCAGCAACAAGGGTAAATATTTCCAATTGACTTAATGTCATGAGTAAAAGCTCATTTGCATATGATGATAGATAACCAATAACTTATCCATCTGATGTGGGCGAGTCAATAAATTGCATAATTTCTGATTGGAAGAGGTGAGTATTTTGAATAGGGTAATCCGCGATGGAATGAAAAATAATAAATACCTTAGACCGGTAAACATGATTGTGTTGCAAATGATCTGTGTCTCTATCTTATGGGGAGGAACATTTATTGCAGGAAGGGTGCTACAGTCTGATATATCTCCATTGCTTTCAGCTACAGTGCGATTTCTTTTTGCTAGCGTTTCATTAGTTATTTTGCTGAGTGTGACTCGTTTGGGTTGGAAGAAAATAAATATCCGTCAGTTTGCCCAAGTCTTGTTATTAGGGTGTAGTGGCATCTTTATTTATCAGGTACTTTTTTTCTATGGGTTACAGTTGATTCCGGCATCAAGAGCGGCCTTATTAGTCGCAATTAACCCCGCAATGATTGCACTAATATCATATTTATTATGGCGTGAAAAAATCACCTTAATGAAAGGCGTTGGTATTAGTTGCTGTGTATTAGGTGCAACGATATTACTCTCTGCAAAAACATCAGGGGTAAATGGATTTTTAACAAATCAAGGTGATATCGCTATATTAGGTTGTGTGGTGAGTTGGGGAATTTATACGGTTGCTGGTAGAAATATTATTCGAGAAATTGGTGCGATGCATACTGTTGCTTATGCTGTGTTATTAGGAACTTTACTGTTGATTATCGTGACGGGAATGGCAGGGCAATTAACAATAGAAGGGGTAGCTCATTTAACTAATACTGATATTGTTAGCTTGTTTTATTTAGGTGTTTTAGGTTCAGCACTGGCTTATATTTGGTATTACCAAGGTATTGATCAGTTAGGTGCAGCGAGTGCGGGGTCATTCATTGCACTGAATCCGTTGACAGCGGTAATAATAGGAGCGCTGTTTTTAAATGAAGAGATTACATTCTCTGCATTATTGGGTGGGATAGTGATTATCTTCGGGTTATGGGTAA